>NZ_LVWH01000162.1:0-80833 GCF_001909045.1 Paenibacillus sp. P3E
CCTTTTTACAAACGGAGGCGCTCAACTGAACCACCTCAACCAAAAATAATAACAATATAATAACAAAATAGAGCAAGGCAACACCAGAATTCTAAAGCAAAGACCAGAAAAGAAAATAAGAGACCAGAAAAAAGCCGCCCCTTACAGGAACGGCTCACTTTATTTAGGAAGGTTCACTCTCATGATCAGCAGCTTCAGCAGCTTCCGTCGATCAGCTTCATTCTAGTCCAGATCATATATCGATCCGACTTTTAATCCGTACAGCTCATTGTATATTTTCTCGGCAAAAGCATCCGTCATTCCGGCGATATAATCGATCACCATATGCTCCCAGGTCCAGATGGGCTTAGCCTGACGCTGATCCTTCTCAAAACGCTGCAGCCAATCGCTGGGAATAATCGCCCGTGAGGCTTCCGGGTCCAGGAATGCCTCCCATAAGCGCCGCAGAATCCACTCGCTGCGTTTTTGCAGCCGCTGCACACGCAGATCACGAATCATCGTGACCCAGGCAAAGCTTTTCAGCACACTGACGGTCCGCAGCATGTCCTCATCCTCTTGACCATCTTTAATGAAGGTAACCTTCTTCCAGTCCCCGTCCTCAATGACACCAAGGCTGGCTACAAAGGTGCTAACCCAATAAGCCTTGACCTCGCGCCGGGTACGGGAATAATCATTCTCACAGGTAGGCATCTTCTCCATCCATACCCGCAGGAACGAGCTCAGTACCTCTTCAACCTTGATGTGTATGTCGGCATCCTTCCACCCCATCCAGAAGGCATCCTCTAAAGTGGTGATTTTCTCTACGATCAGCTTCTGGATATACGCATCATGCATGAAGTGCTCATGCACCTCAATTTTACCGGCTTTAATGCCATCCTCCAGATCATGCGCAGAATACGCGATGTCATCACAAAGGTCCATCAGTTGGGCTTCGAGCGTCTTCTTTCCTTCCGGAACTCCCCACTGGCTGCGGATGTCCGAGATATAATTCCATTCGTGCAGATACATGCCCTTCTTCAAGACCGTACCGGGAAAAGGGTATTTATTGATCCCCAGCAGCACCGCATCCGAGAGGTTCAGCCCGTCGATATTTTCGCGTTTCTCCAGGAACATAATCAGCCGGAAATTATGGGCATTGCCTTCAAAATGCTCATATTGCCGTCTCATGTTCTCACGGATCGTCTGCTGCTGCACCGGACCTGCGCCGGATTTGCGAACCGCCTCCGCTGTCTTCTTCGCCACAAGCTGCTCCAGTATGCTGTCGAGCACCTCTTCTCCCTTGTGGCCGAACGGCGGGTGACCGAAGTCATGGGCGATCGCTGCACATTCCACCACTTCCGGATCGATGACCAGCCCGGGATTCTCTGCTTGTCCGGTCTCCACCTCCGGGTAGGAGCGCAGCAGGCTTTTGGCCGCCTCACGCGCAATCTGCGCCACCTCCAGCGAATGGGTCAAACGCGTCCGGTAATAGTCTCCCGTGCCTGCACCGAATACCTGTGACTTGCCTTGCAGCCGGCGGAAGGTCGGCGAATGAATCAGACGTGAATAATCACGTTCATATGCGGCTCTAGAGGTTTCCAGGCGGGTAATCTCCGGATATTGCCGGTGCTCTCTCTTTTCAATTAGTGTCATATCCGCTGCCCCCATCCATGTTCTGTATTTAGTATTTCATTATAGTCATTTTACCCGGAACTTTCACTCCTAAATAGAAATAATCGGGGGACTCGGACAGGTATGAATATTTCATATCCGTCCTGGCGCATCCTAGAACAGCAATGCAAATAACCTGTACCGGATACAGAGTGGAATGGACCTGAAGCCAATGAAATCCGTCTGGAGAACCACTGCCGCTGCACTTGCAGCAATAATACTAGTCTCTGGCATGACAAACCCTGCACAAGGCAAGCCCATTGTCAAAAACCGTGACTATTACGAGCAGAGAGGCGACATGATCTGGGAAGTGCACACCAGCCAAAAAGTAATCGCCCTGACCTTCGACGATGGTCCCGATCCCTCCGAGACTGATCAGATTCTGGCGGTGCTTCGTCAGTACAACGCCAAATGCACCTTCTTCGCTATCGGCAAACGAATCGCAGCCTACCCCGATGTCGCCCGAAGGGTGATCACAGACGGACATGAATTGGCCAACCACACCTATAACCATATCTATTTCAAAAAGCCGGTCTCCGGGCAGCAGATTCAAGAGGAGCTTGCGTTGACCGAGAAGGAGATTGTGAAGGTAGCCGGCAGGCACAGCAGCCTGTTCAGGCCGCCTGGCGGCATGTACGACGAGACCCTGGTCGATGTCTCCAACAGCATGGGCCTTACGCCGGTGCTCTGGTCTTGGCATCAGGATACACGTGACTGGAAACGCCCGGGTGTGTACAGCATCGCCAGCCGCGTGATCCGCAATGCGCACAGTGGCGACATCGTGCTGCTGCATGACCATGTTCATGGACAATCGCAAACCCTGGAGGCACTGAAAATTATTCTGCCCGAGCTGCAGAAGCAAGGCTTCCGCTTTGTCACCGTTTCCGATATGATCGGACTGTCCGATTTCCAGCAGGTCAAGCAACGCAGACATCTGGCATTTTAGCCTCCTCTAAGTCTCCAGCCTCCCGTGTGAATGAATTGCACAGGAACTTAAAATAAGGTAGTCTTGAGCTATTATAGCTGTATTCAGAGAACTGCCGCAGTTCATCCTTAGGAGGCTTTATCCATGTCCGAAAATACATCCTACACAACCGAGGAGATCGCCCGGTTGTTGAAGATATCCAAACTCAAGGTCTATGATCTGATCAAAAAAGGGGAGTTGCCCTCCTACCGGGTCGGCAAGCAGATGCGTGTGGATCTTTCCGACCTGGAGGCATACAAACAGAACTCGCGCAGTGGTACTTCCGGAAGTCTGACGACAGCCCCAGGGCTGGCCGAAGCGCCGGTGTCCATGCCTAAGCCCGTCCTGCCGCTGCAGTTTAACCAGACGCAGGGACACTCCGGCAAAGCCGCCGGCGTGAATGTGGTGATTACCGGGCAGGATATGTCACTGGACATCTTGGCAACTCATCTGGAACGCAGCGAGTCTTCTGCCCGTCCTCTGCGGTCGTATGCCGGGAGTCTGGACAGCCTGATTGCGATGTACCACGGGGAATCCGACATTGTCAGCACCCATTTGCTGGACGGAGATACAGGGGAGTACAATCTGCCCTATATCCGCAGACTGCTGGTCGGCTTTTCTTATATCGTAGTGCATATGCTGTCCCGGAGTGCAGGCTTCTATGTGCAAAAGGGCAATCCGAAAGGCATCCATAACTGGTCCGATCTGCAGCAGGGCGGAATTAAGCTGATCAACCGGGAACGCGGTGCAGGAGCACGGGTTCTGCTGGACGAGCAGCTCCGCCTCCATGGCATCTCTTCCTCCAGCATCAGCGGGTATGGCAACGAGGAGAACAGCCATTTCGCTATTGCCGGCAGAGTCGCCAGGGGAGAAGCTGATGTGGGCATCGGCACAGAAAAAGCCGCCAAGATTATTGACGGTGTTGATTTCATCCCGCTCATCCAGGAGCGGTACGATCTGGTGATACTCAAGACACCGGAGCACGAGGCACTGATCGGAACCGTTATTGATATTTTACGTTCAACCGCCTTTAAGAACGAGCTCAGCTCCATTCATGGCTATGACCTTAGCGAGACCGGCAACGTTATTTACGAAACTTGATACACTTCTATCGCCGCCAGCTTACTCAGAATCCTTATTTTCCTTTTTGTAGCTGAACTTATAGCTCCCTTTCGTTCCGGTTCCTACGATCTCCAGCTTGTAGGTGCCGGTTTGTTGTATCTGCAGCTCTTCCTCCCCCTCCTTATTCGTCTCCAGCTCTTTGAACAGCTTATGGTCAGATCATACAGTTACAGGGTATGGTGGCGGCAGAACTGGTACAAGTCATCCTTGTATCTTTCCACTAAAGGTCCGAGCATTTCCCGCCTGTCCGCCCGGTATCCTTCGATGAGCTGCTTATCAACAATAACACAGCAAAAAGCAGGTCTGTAGGCACTGCTCTGCCCAAAGATCTGCTCTGTATGCTATCATGGATAACCCATACTACCTTCACTCTGTCAGGAACGGCGGTTAACGAACATCAGCATGAGCGCGGAAATGACAATAATCGAGCATACCCACATCCAGGCCAGCGTCATATTCCCGCCATCGACAGCTACGTAAATGGCAGTAGGCACCGTCTGCGTCCGGCCGGGAATATTGCCAGCCACCATAATGGTCGCTCCGAACTCACCAAGCCCGCGGGCAAACCCTAGTACATATCCGGCTGCCAACGAGCGGCCGGCGAGCGGAAGCGTCACATATGTAAGCACCTGAAGCTCGCTGGCTCCCTGCGCACGTGCAGCGTCCTCCAGATCCTTTTCCACCCCTTCAAAGCCCGCCTTCACTGTACGGTATACGAGGGGAAAAGCAACGACAACCGCAGCAATAACCGCCGCGCCCCAAGTGAATAGAATCGTGTGCTCCGTAAACTGCTCGTACAGCTTCCCGATCCAGCTCCTCCGGCCCAAAATCACCAGCAATACGAACCCGACCACGGTTGGCGGCAGCACCAGCGGAAGCAGCAGCACCGTTTCAAGCAGACTGTAGCCAGGAAACCTCCGTCCCGCCATCATCTTGGCTGCCAGTGTCGCCAGCAGGAACACAATGATACTGGTTATGACTGAGATCTTAATCGAAAGCCAGACCGGGGCGAAAAAATCAGTCCAATTGATCTCCATCGCTCTTCACCCCGTGTATATGTTAAATAAGTTAAACTTTAGATTCCCTTAGGTTAATTAGCAAGCTTAAACCCGTAGCTGGTGAAGACATCGTTTGCCGACTTGGTCTGAACATAGCTGTAAAAGGCTTTGGCCTCCGCCTGATGCTTCGATTCCTTCACAAGGCCTACCGGATAATTAATCGCCTTGTGCACATGGGCGCCTACGGTAAGAGCGATCTTCACTTTGTTCGAAGTAAGAGCATCCGTCTTGTAGACAAATCCGGCATCAGCATTTCCCGTTTCCACATAAGAGAGCACCTGGCGCACGTCCTTGGCAAATACCAGCTTGCTTTGCAGCGTATCCCATACGTTCTTGGCTGTCAATGACTGCTGCGCATATTGTCCCGCCGGAACCGATTCAGGTTGTCCTACAGCCACTTTTTTGAAGCTTTTATCCGTAAGTTGAGTAATCGTTGAAATGGAAGCCTTGGAATCGGAAGGCACAACCAGCACCAGTTGATTCTTCAAAAGCTCCGTATTATCAGAAACCAGTCCGCCATCGACGAGAGCTTTCATCTGCTTATCCCCTGCTGAGAAGAACAGATCGGCCGGAGCGCCTTGCTCTATCTGTTTCTGCAGCGTACCGGAAGCACCGTAGTTGAACACAAGATCAATATCAGGATGCTGTTTCTCATAGAGTACAGCGATCTTGTCGAGACTGTCCTGCAGGCTCGCTGCGGCAGAGATAATAATTTCAGTTTTTTTCGCCGCCTCAACCTGCTTCTCAGGTACCGCCGACAAAGCCACTGCCAGCAGCACAGCCATTACAACTACTCCAAGTTTCTTGAACATTTCCATTCCTCCCATGTATGTATCTTGTATATTTAGATGCTATTTTAGCATATCCTTTTTGGTTTATCTATACGTTTGATTATGTTTGTATATATTTAGATATGTGTAGTTAGGCTGTTTGGAATTGGCGTTTCTTAACTAACACAAAAAAAGACCTTTAGGCGTAACGAACGCCTAAAGGACCACACGGAAGAGCACCAATTCACTAATTCTTCATCCGTGGGTCAAGCACATCCCGCAGGCCATCCCCCATGAGATTGAAGCCCAGCACAGTCAGCATGATGGACAGACCAGGAAACACCACCGTCCAGGGAGCCTTCTGGATGAATTGACGCGAGTCAGAGAGCATTTTACCCCATTCAGGATCTGGCGGCTGGGCGCCAAGGCCAAGGAAGCCAAGGGCGGCCGCTTCGATGATTGCAGTAGCGATGCCGAGTGTACCCTGCACAATAATTGGCGTCAGACTGTTAGGGAGGATGTGGGTAAGCAGAATACGGGTGTTGGTCATCCCGATCGCTCTTGCCGCTGTAATGTACTCTTCCGACTTCAGCGAGAGAACCTTAGCCCGCACAAGCCGGCCGTAGGAAGGGATATTTACGATTGCGATAGCGTACAGCGCGTTCTGCAAGGAAGGTCCAAGAATAGCCACAATAGCAATAGCGAGCAGAATACTCGGAAAGGCAAGCAGGATATCGAACAGACGCGAGATCAGCATATCCATCCATTTCCCGTAGAAGCCGGCCAGCACGCCCAGAAAGGTCCCCGCAATAATAGATCCGATGACTGAGAAGAAACCAACCCACAGCGAGATACGCGCCCCATAAATAATGCGGGTGAACATATCTCTCCCCAGATCGTCCGTGCCGAACCAATGGTCACCAGACGGTGCTTTTAGCCGGTTAACCAGCTCCTGATCTTTGAAGCCATACGGCGCGATGAGTGGTGCCAACAATGCAATCAGCACAAAAAACACGATAATGCCTAACCCGAGCATAGCTGTCTTGTTCTTGCGGAAAGCGTTCCACGCATCACGCCAAGGTCCGGATACCTTGTCGCCAGGTACAGCAGCCGGAGGCGTTGCATGAATTGATGCCTGTCCCATAGGTTCATCCCTCACTTGTAATTGATGCGCGGATCGATAGCAGCGTAGAGCAGATCCACAAGCAGATTGATCAAAACAAAAATAAAGGCAATGATCAGGATCCCCGTCTGAATCACCGGATAGTCACGGGAACTGATCGCCTCGAATATATATCTCCCCACGCCCGGCCAAGCAAAGATTGTCTCCGTCAGCACCGCGCCGCCGAGAAGAGCGCCGGTCTGCAAACCTATTACCGTCAGCACAGGTATCAGTGCATTCTTGAGCGCATGCTTATACACGACCAGGAATTGCGACATGCCTTTGGCTTTTGCCGTACGAATGTAGTCTGAACTCATAACCTCCAGCATGCTGGAACGGGTCATCCGGGCGATAATTGCCATCGGGATCGTGCCCAGCGCGATGCTTGGCAGGATTAAGTGCTTGATAACCGTCCACAGCTGTCCCCACTGTCCAGCAATGATGGTATCAATTACGTAGAGATTGGTGATGCTGTCCACCGGATTGCGCTGGTCCATCCTCCCTATGGAGGGAAGCCAATGCAGCTTCAGCGCGAATAACAGTTGCTCCATCAGCCCAAGCCAGAAGATCGGCATGGATACGCCAATGAGTGCAATAACCATTGCGGTATAGTCAAACCATGAATTTTGCCGCCAAGCGCTCAGAATCCCCGCATTAACACCTACAATTGTAGCGAACAGCATACTGGCAGCCGTAAGCTCCAGTGTAGCCGCGAGATAAGGCATAATTTCTTTGGCAATCGGTGTCTTGGTCCGTATGGAGGTTCCCAGATCACCTTGCAGCAAATCACCCATATAGTTGAAGTACTGCTGCAGCCATGGTTTATCCAGACCGAGCTGCTCCCGAAGCGCCTGCTTCGACTGTTCCGTAGCCTTTTGACCAAGGATAGTTTCTGCCGGATCACCCGGTATTGCATGAATAATGGAAAAAACGATAATTGTCATCCCGATCAACACAGGGATTAGAACCATAATGCGTTTTAATAGGTAGGAGTTCAAATTCGGCTCACCTTCCAGAGTTCCTTAAGCATAACTTGCCGCCGCAGGCAGCGGCGGCAAGGAAATACTTATGGAGCATACTATTCGAAATATATTTCGCTGTAATATTCCGTACCTGTCGGACCTGGAACATAACCTTTCAGATTGGCCTTGGCAGCCAGCAGTGGTGTGGTGTGCACCAGTGGAATCCAAGGCGCATCCGCTTTGATGATTTCCTGAGCTTGCTTATACAGATCGGAACGTTTGGTCTGATCCGTTTCTTTCTGGGCATTGATCAGGAGGGTATGCAGTTTTTCATTTACATAGAAGGTGCGGTTGTTGCCTGGAATCGCATCCTTGTCAAGGAGTGTGTACAGGAAATTATCCGGGTCCCCGTTATCGCCTGTCCAGCCGAGCATGTAGATATCATCTTTTTCTCCGGCTTTGGTATCATCAAGATAAGTCGCCCATTCCGGGGATTCAATAACGGTTTTGACGCCGATTTTTTCCCAATCCGCTTGAATGGCTTCTGCAACCTTTTTGCCGTCAGGCATGTAAGGACGAGATACAGGCATTGCATACAGCGTTACAGTATCCGGCAGACCATTAGGGTATCCGGCTTCAGCCAGGAGCGCCTTGGCTTTATCCAGATCATATTCATAATCCTTCACAGCATCATTGTAGCCCCACAGTGATGGAGGCATAGGGTTCACTGCGACAGTAGCCTGGCCTGAGAAGAAGGCATCGATAATTGCCTGTTTATTTACAGCATAGTTCAGCGCTTGTCTCACTTTTACATTATCAAAAGGTTTCTTCTTGAAGTTGAAGCCGAGGTATGCGACATTGAACGGCGGACGCTGAATCTTCTGCAGTTCAGTATTGCCTTCAAGCGTAGACAGATCATCCGGACTCAAATCCTCCATCAGGTCAATCTCGCCGTTTTGCAAGGCATTGAAGCGTGCCGAATTGTCCGGAATAGAACGAACGATGACTTTGTTCAGCTTAGGAAGTCCTTCTTTCCAGTAGTTGGGATTCTTGTCCAGCGTGATGAAATCATTGTGCTTCCATTCAGTGAAGACAAAAGGCCCGGTGCCTACAGGCTCATTTTTGAAGTTTTCTTTCTTCTCTTTAATAGCTGTAGGGCTGGCAATCCCGAAGGAAGTCATCGCAATGTTTTGCAGGAATGGCGCTTGTGGCTGGTTCAGTGTAAATTGTACAGTCGTCGCATCCACAGCCTTAACTCCCTTGATCACGCGGCTGCCTTCAGGACCGAACATGGAATCATAATAATCAAAAGAATCGCCTTCGAATTTGAATTCACTTGCCGGATCGCTCCAGCGGGTGAAATTGAACACTACCGCCTCTGCGTCAAAATCCGTTCCGTCGTGGAACTTCACACCCGGATGCAGCTTGAAAGTGTAAGTCAGACCGTCTGCAGAAACCTCCCAGCTGTCAGCAAGCGAAGGCTGCACTTCAGAAGTTCCCGGTTTATACTCCAATAGAGAGTCGAATACCTGATGGGCAATCTTCAGAGATTCGCCGTCGGTCACAATAGCCGGGTCCAGCGAGGCAGAGTCACCGCCGCGTCCCACAATCAATGTATCCTGCGTTGCTGCCGATTCAGGAGAGTTCTCCGGTGCGGTGGTCGCCGCCGCATTCGAGCCGGCAGTTGCTTCTGCTGCAGAATTGTTGTTGTTACCTCCGCAGCCGCTTAATGTCAAAACCGTCCCCAGCGTTACTGCCAGTGCAAGACTACTCCATTTCTTCATCTCTAAAAAGCTCCCTTCTTCCATTTAAAGTGTTAAAACGTTTATATGGAGCTGCGTCAAAGTGCAGCCATAAACCAGGGCTAATGATTGATTAAGGAATAGTCTTCCTGCTGTACACTCTAGGCTAAATGAGCCTTGCCCCTGAGGTATACAAATGACATGCGGTCAAGTGCCCGGCCCCCGTCTCCAGCAGCGGGGGCCTTACGTTACGGCAAATATCCATCACCCGCGGGCAACGGGTATTAAAAGCACAGCCTACCGGCGCATTTGCCGGGCTAGGCACTTCCCCCTGCAGAATAATCCGTTCCTTACGGATATCCGGATCAGGTTCAGGCACTGCAGACAGCAGCGCCTGAGTATAAGGATGCTCCGGCTGGTCATATAGCTTATTCTTGTCGGTGATTTCCACAATCCGTCCCAGGTACATTACGGCGACACGATCGCAAATATGCTTCACCACACTGAGGTCATGGGCTATAAATATATAGGTTAGTCCGAATTCCTTCTGCAAATCCTGCATTAGATTAATGACCTGGGACTGGATAGACACATCCAGGGCAGATACGGGCTCATCAGCAATAATCAGCTTCGGCTGCAGTGCAAGCGCTCTGGCAATCCCGATCCGCTGGCGCTGGCCGCCGGAGAACTGATGCGGATACCGCTGAAGGTGAGCCTTGGCCAGACCGACAACATCTGCCAGCCGCTCCACTGAAGCCCGCCGTTCCTTCGCATTGCCTACGCCATGCACAATCATCGGTTCCTCGAGGATGCGCTGCACGGTATTACGCGGGTCTAGTGAAGAGAACGGGTCCTGGAAAACAATCTGCATTTCCCTCCGGCGCTTCCGCATCTCTTCCATAGACAGCTTCGTAATATCCTGGCCTTCAAACCAGATTTCTCCCGCCGTGGGCTCAATCAGACGAAGCAATGAACGTCCGGTTGTTGATTTGCCGCAGCCGCTTTCCCCGACAAGGCCAAAGGTCTCCCCTGGTTTGACAGCGAAGGAAATATCATCTACAGCCTTCACATACACCTCAGTCTTATTGAAGAAGCCTTTGTTGATTGGATAATACTTTTTGAGGTTCTTGACCTCCAGCAGGCTCTCACTCATACCGCATCCTCCCGTTGATTATCATGCAGCCAGCATCTGCAGCTGTGGTTCTCATCCTGCAGTTTGAGCTGTGGAAGCGATTGACTGCAGATCTCCATCCCATTCGGGCAGCGGGGCGCGAACCGGCATCCCTGCATCTCCTTGCTCAGGATAGGGACATTCCCGGGAATGGAGTACAACCGCTCTCTGGTTTCACCCATTCTTGGAACCGACTCAATAAGCCCTCGAGTATAAGGGTGCAGAGGATTCTTAAAAATATCCCGCACGCTGCCTTCCTCCACCACCTTGCCGGCATACATTACGGCAACCCTGTGGCACATTTCCGCAACCACGCCAAGATCATGAGTGATTAGCATAACCGCCGTTCCCTGCTCCTCGTTGAGCTTGCGGATCAGGTCCAGAATCTGTGCCTGTATCGTCACATCGAGTGCCGTTGTTGGCTCATCGGCAATGAGCAGTTCGGGACTGCAGGAGATCGACATCGCAATCATCACCCTCTGCCGCATCCCTCCTGACAATTGATGCGGATACTCATCAATAATGGCCTCCGGCCGTGGAATGCCTACCTTGCGAAGCATATCCACCGCATGTGCACGGGCATCCTTCTTGGCCAGCCCCCGGTGCAGCCGGACGGTTTCTATGATTTGCTGGCCGACAGTAAACAAAGGATTAAGGGAAGTCATGGGTTCCTGAAAAATCATGGATACGGTGTCACCGCGGATTTTCCGCAGTTCTTTTTCCTTCAGCGGCACGATATCCCGGCCCTTTAGCCAAATATGTCCGCTCACTATTTTACCCGGCGGATTCGGAACGAGCTTCAGAATGGACAGCGAAGTAACACTTTTACCGCAACCCGATTCTCCTACCACACCCAGAACCTCACCCGGATTAATATACAGATCAACCCCGTCCACAGCCGGCACTTCGCCCCGGTCGGTAAAAAAATGCGTATGAAGATCCTCAATTTTCAAAATAGGCTGGATCAAGACGATACCTCTCTTCCACTTAAAAATTGAACAAAGGTCAAATGAAAGGAAAGTGACTCACCTCACAAAAGATAGAAACATTAACCCATATCTAACACATAGCGGAATGAATTTGGGATTAAAAAACCATTGTTGTTATTTAATGTATAACATTACTATAGAATTCTACTGTAGACAAGAGAAACTTATGCATAAAACTAACATCAAATGTTATAGTATAGTAAATTAATTCCTATTAAATAAATATATCGCTATTTATATAGTGATAGCCATTTTTCCAATTGATTTCTCAGCAATTCCCGATAATAGAGAGGCTCTACAATCTCCGCCTCTTCTTCAAATTTTAAGATCCAGCGGACAAAACCAATGTCCTGTTCCACCGCCACTTTAAAATGCACAGACCTGCTCTGACGGTCAACCTTGCTCGGCCTCACGAACATATCCTCATTTTTGATCCGGTCCATCATCCGTTCCGAAAACCTGATCTTGAACTCTACCTGCAGACTGTCCTGGTCCAGAGACCATTTCTCCTCCATAAAAGCCTGCAGATCAAATTGCTCTTTGGAAAACCAGTGATTCGTCGGCTTTACATTAGAGAACCCACCCAGATGAAACGTCCGGATAATCCCGAATCGATGACAAAAACCGATTAAATGATAACGATTCTCCAAGGGAACAAGGCAGTATGGGTCAATTCGGATGCCTCTTTCTTCATAGGAATTGTAACTATAGTCGGCTAGAATACTGCTTTGCTTCATAATGGCGGCCAATATTTCAGTCAAAAAGGGGGGCGGCTCATCCTGGTATCCGCTTCTTTCCATCCAGAGCTGTCCTGCTTCTTTCTTGGCAGTTTCCATGGTTTCTTCCCTTTCCGCCTTCTGCTTATAGGCTGCGGCCATTACTTTCTCGTAGGCGCTCTCAAAGCTGGGAGGCAGCATGGGTTTGATATCATCCAAAATGCCTCGCAGTTGTGAAAAAGCGGCCGATTCTTCTTCCGACCAATCCAGAGGATATAAAGCAAAATTACCTATAAAAGCATATCCTTTCCCATGTCCCAAATGGGTTATAGGGATGTGCATGGCACTCAGCGCGTCCATATCCCTGTATATCGTTCTCTCGCTGTTACCGCAGCGTTCCGCCAGTTCACGGGCCAAAATTCCAGGTTTGGCTTGTACTAGCGTAATGATGCGCATTAGCCGGATCAATCGGTCTGTCATTTTCAGTTCCCCTTGAGTTCATGGTAAAATAGACCCATTATTTTAAGTAAATTAGTTATATGTATCTATAACCAATGATCTTATAACCGAAATTAATAAATATAATAGAACTATTTTACTATATTACCACATATAAAAATCATATTAGCAGTCAACAAATCCAAGCAAACTTCTATGATGGATTGATCTTATGTATGTATTGGCAGGATTGCTTATATGCCGGAGAGCTCTCTATCTTGTTGCGGTCTTACTCCATACATTAACCTCTGCGTCAAGCTGTTTATACACGGTTTCCGCTTCCTTCACAAGCTGCATATCTCCTGATCTGGCCGCCAGGAGCAGCAGGTCATCCGCTTGCCTCCGGAGATGCTCGAAGTCCGTCTGCACAGAGCTTTTTGTCCGATGCAACACCGCTTCTTCCAGCAGTTTTTTTGTCTTCAGCAGCTCCAAATGCTTCTCTACATGGAAGCAGCATTTTTCTGACAACACATCCGTATGATGCGAATACTCCAAGCTGAGTTTTTTCAGTGGCAGCTCGCGGATCCGTTCTACCGGAGGCTGCTTGTATTGCCACTGCAGCCAGAGAGCTTCATGAATTCCCGCCGGTTTAGCTGCCATTGAGAATTCCAATGCGATAAATTTACGTGCCTTGGATTGTATTTTTCCAAGCCTTAGCAGTATAGAACGTCCTTCTCCGGCTTCTGCGGTGCAGCCATGACATTCAGTGAAGGTCACATGCGCCTCCAGCCAGATCCTAAGTTCAATCTCACGGGCTACCACCTTCCGGCTCTGCCTACGGGATTCTTCCTTCCCCGAAATCCCCTTCCACTCTATGAGCAGAATGACATTTTGGGTTCCGCCGGCAAAAATCCGTTCCTGGCTCCATGTAAATATGGGTTGAATACTTGCTTGCATATTTCCACCTCTTTCTTTTTTTGGGTCTTCTATTAATGTACCAATATTGGCGGACAACTCCTTGTCATGGAATATATGTTCGGTCCTATAATATCGACAAAAAAAGAGCCACTCCCCTGTAAAGTAGAGTGCCTCTTTGCGAAAGCTCATTCTTTTGTCTAAAGATGGCGGAAGATTGCCATTATTTTAGTAGTTTGTCCGAGTAGCGTCTGCTCCGTTCCCCCTCGAAAAAGAACCCGAGTGCCCATTTTGCACACAGCAGCGAGAATACAAAGAACAGGAGTGCCCAGACAAAGGCAGGCAGAGGTGTAAGTCTTGCCAGATTGGTCGCATCGCCCGCACGGTCTGGTGTAATTGCCGCAGCTGAGACCAGAAACAGTGTACCCGTGACGGATTCCTCCAGGGTTAGAAAAGCCAGAAATAAATAATAATATTTGCCGGCCTTTGGCCAGACCAACAGCATCATGAGATTTAACAGGATGAATCCGCTTAGCCACAGCATTCCAAAGCCGCCCCGCACATACAGGACAAGCATGATCAGGGCCACGCCGGAGGCCATGATCAGCCCCCATGGATAGCGCCCTCTAGTATATAAATAGAATAGCAGGAGCGAGAATACAGACGCCAACAGATAACCCGCAAGTGATACCAGAATCGCTTTGCCACCCGCTTCTATTGCCGAATAGGTAACTCCGCTGTGATCCGCGTACAGTTCAATCCGCAGCACTCTGCCCGAGAGCAACAGTGTCACCAGCGCATGGCCAAATTCATGGAACAGGGTATCCAGATTACGAAACAGCGAGGAGAACGGTATCCACCGGGTTAGAAGTGCAGAACCTGCAAGAAACAGCAGGGTTTTGAGCCATTTATTCATAGCATGCAGCCCCTTTCCGTACAAAGTATACGTTAATTTAAGCGGAAACGGTAGACATCAGATACGCCTTTGCTGCCCACTTACAGCTGTACCTTTTCAACCATGAAATAGAAACCATCAGGAGGCTTATGCGGTATTACTGATAGGTGGTTGTCATTCAGGAGAAATAACCCCTTAAACCGCCAAATCCGGCCCATCTTCGGCACCATATGCCGCGCGAATGTTGTCCTGCTATGCTAAAATAAAGAAGGAAGGCTAGCCTAATACAGGTGGTGATTTATAATGAAGCAAAAGGTAAAACGCACTTATGCCAAATTGTTGTCTTCAGCACTGCTGCTCCTGGGATTGTCAGTCATCTTTCCCGCTCCTGCGGCAAAAGCTAATTATATCAATGATATATACAATGGATTGCAGAGTTTCTCGGAGCTTCCCGGTGAGGTTAACAAGCTGCAGGAGAGTTATCAGCAAACGGCGGAGGAGCTTCAGCAGACGAAGGACGAGCTTGGGCAGACTAAAGACCAACTGGGCCAGACCCTGCAGCAGATGGCAGACTATCAAGCCCAGAACGCCGCTCTGCAGGAACAGAACCGCAAGCTTAGCCAAGTGGTCAATGAACTGAAAGATGATCGTACGGCCAGGGAAAAGTACTATAACCGGATCAAAAATACTATTTATACCGGAATTGCACTTGTACTCGGTTACTTCCTGATGATCCGGCTGCTGCGGCTGGGCATGCGCCACCGGTCCAGAAAAAGTGACCGCCTGGGTTAATGAGTACATGAGGGAGTGTAAAGGATGAACATTGATATCCAGGATGAAGGTGACAGCGGCAGCGGACAAGCCGTGGCCTTCACTGTAGAAGCGAACGAGGAGATCCATGTGCTGCATCCGCAGCAAATTATCGCATATCAAGGCCCTTCTTCAGGCCGTGCGGACCGGCTGATGGATGTCAAGGGAATGTACCGCAAACGCAAACTGATCCGTTCGGATATGACCGGCCCCTGCCGCTTTGTAGCCGCTTTACCTCCCGGCTACCGCGTCAAGACCTTCCATCTGGACGGGAAAAGCGATTTGCTCTATGATTTCAGGCATTTGTTCTTCTACAGCAAAGGAATCACCATGCAGACAAGAGTGCTAAGCATGAAGAACATGTTTGTGACACGCGACATTATCAAGGTCAAGTTCTCCGGACCGGGGAGCATCGGTATTCTGACCGAAGGAACGGTATGTGAAGCCGAGCTGCATCCCTTCGATCCAATATATATTGATGCCGGCAGTATCATCGCTTATCCCGAAAATGCCAAGCTTGAACTGACAGTCTACGGCAATCACTTAGCCAGCCAGCATATGAGCTACCACTGGAAAATGACCGGTCACGGGCCGGTGATGTTTCAGGCTGGACGCCAAAGCCGCCGCTTCGAGCGTGACAATAATGAAGACGGCATTATCAAGCGGTTTCTGCGTGAAGCCATTCCTTTCGGCGGAGTCTTCATTAAGTAGCCCAGATGAGATTGCCTCTACACCCGCAAAAGAGCGCCCGCGAATTCACATCGCGCGGCGCTCTTTGTATATATTGCTATTATGCTCAAGCGATCGGGAAGCTCTCTTCACTTCCTCAGCTTCTGTATTATCCCATAAAAGCGTTCAGCATCCAGGAGGATTTCTCGACACTGCTTCTGATTCCAGTCAGCAGGTCGGCAGTAGGCTGATCGCTCAGTTCTTCTGCAGCTGAAATCGTGCTCTTCAGCTCTTCAGCCACAACAGCAAAGTCCTTAACCAGCTGAGCGACCATTTCCTTGGCTGTTTCACCGCCAACGGCTTCCTTAAGCTCAGACAGGGCTAAATATTGTGCCATGGTCGAGGCCGGTTGTCCACCAATAGCAAGCAGGCGTTCTGCCAGATCATCCACATATGTAGCTGCTTCGGTATACAGCTCTTCAAATTTGGCATGTAGCGTGAAGAATTGCGATCCGCTCACATACCAGTGATAGTGATGCAGCTTGACTCCAAGCAGTGTCCAATTTGCGGTTTGGCGGTTCAAGGCAGCGTGCAGTTCAGTCTGGCTTTTAATTTGTGTACTCATTCCACTACCCTCATGTGACCTATATATATTATTTGTATTTAGACTCGTTCTAAATCTATATACAATTTAACACATTTCTCATTCTTTTGCAATCTGTTTTTAAACCATAGGAATATTGGATTCCGCCGCCTTACCTTTGCCGCTCCGGAAGATGGATCTCATCTCGTCTCGCTTGGATTTGGGGCTGAGCACATAGACTGTATCACCAGGCTCAATAACAGTACTCCCGTGCGGGGTCACGATACTTTTATTGCGGATGATGGCAGTAAAGAGAATATCATCGGGCAGCCCCATCTGTGCGATCTGCATACCGGCTATGGGCATATGCTTGTCGATGGCAATATGATTGAATTCGGAATCCGTCTTGCCGAGTGCCACCAGCTCCATTAGCGAAGGCTGGGCATCGTCTTTGCCAACCAGCTTCAGTCTGGAGGCCAACGGGGAAATGGTCGTTCCTTGAATGACTGCCGAGGTCAATACCACAAAGAATACTACATTGAAAAATAATTGCCCTTGGGGAAG
Organism: Paenibacillus sp. P3E; assembly: GCF_001909045.1. Classification (NCBI taxonomy): domain Bacteria; kingdom Bacillati; phylum Bacillota; class Bacilli; order Caryophanales; family Paenibacillaceae; genus Paenibacillus; species Paenibacillus sp. P3E. Next base: position 17,181 of record NZ_LVWH01000162.1, read on the forward strand.
CCCCGCCAGCAGTGGATAGGTCGCCAATACAATCGGTACCGCCCCGCGAAGTCCAGCCCAGGAGATCAGCGTTTTCTCCCGGAGCGAGAACCTGGAAAACAGCAGGCTTAGGAATACCCCAACCGGTCTTGCGACCAGCATGAGAATAACTGACAACAGCAGGCCCTGCCAGGCAATCTCCGTCAGCTCATCAGGAAATACAAGCAGGCCCAGCAGTGTGAACATCGCGATTTGCATCATCCATGCAAAGCCGTGATTAAAATTCATGATGGTACGGTGATACATCAGCTCGGAGTTACCCAGAGTCAGACCCATGATGTATACCGCCAGAAGGCCGCTGCTGTGCACCGTCACTGCAAGGCCATAGGTCAATACAGCAAATCCTATTGCCATTACCGGATACAGCCCGGTGGAATCCAGATTAATCCGGTTTATCAAATAGACGGCAAGCTTCCCGACAGCAATCCCCATGAACAGGCCTATCCCCATTTCCCAGATAAAGGACAGCATGAGGCTCCAAACGGCTGTATTGGGATGCTGAATCCATTCAATTAACGATACCGTCAAAAAAACAGCCATCGGATCGTTACTTCCTGATTCTGCCTCCAGTGTAGAAGTCAGGCGCTTATCAATATTTTTGCCGCCGAGCACGGAGAACACGGCTGCCGCATCGGTGGAGCCCACGATTGCTCCGAACAGCAGGCTTTCAGCCCATGGCACATCCAGTACAAGTCTTGCGAATATTCCCACAATCGCTGTCGTCAGGAGCACTCCTACCGTAGCCAATGATAGCGCTGGGGCGATGATAGGCCGGATGTCCTTCATGCTGGTCTGCATACCGCCCTCAAACAAAATAACGATCAACGCAAAAATACCGGCTACTTGTGTCAATGAGGCATTGTTAAAAAAAACAAAGCGGCTGAGCACCATTCCCGCAGCGATGAACAGCACCAGCGCCGGCATGCCAAAACGTGTGGAGAATTTGGTGGAGAGCACACCCACCAGCATCAGCGCAGCCAGCACTAAAATAATATCGTCCGCAAGGTGAGTCATGTCTATGGTACCGCCTTTCTGGTAAGCAGTGGGCCTCCAAAGTAACCAATGCTGTATTCAGCTTTCCCAATTCGCAGTAAAAAACCCCAGTGGCTCTGTGAATCCACGGAGGTTATCCAGATGCTATTCTCTTGAGTATACCTGCATTTCTTGGATCGACCAGTAATTCCCGCCAGATCCGGTCTGCAATATCCGGATATATCTGGTTTTGACCGGGGCAAACACAATTTTGGTCATCTCCAGTTTTCCTTTACCCGAAACGATCATGTTCCAGTTCTTAGCATCATCCGAAATATATAGCTCATAGCCCCGGGGATAATCATACGAAGATAAGGTATAGTCCAAATCAACAGCTTCCACTGAATGTACTTGGCCAAGATCAATCTGAAAATATTCTCCCGATGCCTGGTGTTTGCCGGTATCCCAGCGAGTCCGCCTGTCTCCGTCAATGGCATTCGCCGGATTAGAGGCTTCCGTATTCACATTGGATGACACCTTCCAATCCGAACGGTCCAAAGGAACCAATCCAGTCGCGGTAATCTGAGTTTTTTCCGACATTACTCCTGAGCCCGCCACTCTTACCGCGTAAGTATATAGCGTGCCTTCATTCAGATTGCTATCTGTATACCCGGTATCGGTTATACCACTTGCAATCACTTTCATATCACTGCTTGAGCCCTCGGCCCGGAGCACTTCATAACTTGCTCCAGGGGCCTCCAGCCAGCTCAGCTTAACAGCCAGCCCTTTGACGGCTGCCGCGTTTAAGCCTTGAGGCGCAACGTCCGCTACCTCGGATGAGGGCTCCAGTATATACTGTACTGCCTCTCCTGGTGCGAGCGTTTCTGTAAATTCAAGAACAGGTGTAGCCTTTTTATCCGAAACGTAGCTTCGGGCTTCTTCATACGTATCGCCATTACCAAAGCGTTCGCCCTCATACACGGTTTTCTTAGGCATCGTCACCTTCACCGTAACGGTTTGCGGGGCTTCTTCGAAGTTCACAAAGTTCACCAGTACCTTGTTTGAGGTGGCCCCGCTACCCGCTAAAGGCTCAAGTGTAGAGGTATCTACCGCACGGACATAGACCAATTTGTCAGCTAACGCATTCTTATTGGTGATGTTATAGCTGAGCGGAGCACCGTGTGTTGCATAGGCCAGATCCAGCCGTCTCATGATACTGACCCGGGAATCCTCACCCTTCTTGGTATAATAGATTTCCGTTTTTGCCGGATCATGCTCTTCCAGATTAAAGCCGTATTTGAACAAACTAAAATTCTTGAAAAAAGCGGCATGCTGCACAAACATATCCACATAACCGATATGAGCGCGCATAATCCGGTCAAACACCGCCGCCGTGCGCTCAGAGGCCCCGTATTGGTAAGCATCCACATGAGAGTCGGAGGTTCCGAACTCCGTCGTCAGCATTTTTTTGCGAAGTCCGTCCGCAGCTCCGCCAAAGGTTTTGAGATTCTCGGTAAAACTGCCTCCGTTGCTGAAAATATAGGACTCCCCGTAGGAATGTCCATTCGTCAGATCGGTGACTTTCTCCAGCTCCTCCCGCTGCTCCGGATCACGTTCCCAGCCGTCCGGATCGCCGCACTGGCGTGCCGTGCCCTTCTGATTGCCGCAGGAATCCTTACTGTAATTCGGCCAATAGGCCCAGCCTGGAGCTACGGTCTTCAGATGAGGGGCGATGGTCTTGCCTTTTTTGTTCAGCCATTCGGCAATAGCCAGGTTCACCGCCTTGGAACGGTTGAACAGCCCCGGCTCATTATCCACCTCATAATACTGGAAGTACGGGCTGTACTGTTCGAAATAATCGGTTAGCTTCTTCTCCGCATCATCCGGCAACGAGCCATCTTCCTTAAGCTTGATATCTCCGGTATACAGGTACAAAGCTACAGCCTGCATATTGTAATCTTTGAGGACCTTGTAATAATCCCCCATATTGGAACAGGAACGCCCCACATCGCTGGCACAGCTGGTGCGCATAATATTCCCGCTATAAGCTACTCCGAGCCACTTCATAATATAAGGCAGATGCGTAACCGCACCTTCGTCAAAATAAAACTGCTTATTGTTGACCATAGTGCCGGTCAGGGTGTAGCTGCCATGAATCGGCTCCTTGATCGGAGACTTCAGGGACTCCAGGCTGAGGTTGTCCCAGGTCCACCAGTTGTATTTATCCTCCATGTCAGAGGAATAAATTCCGCGCGCTACCTGCAGCTTCAGCTCATTGGTACCGGTAACCAGCTGCTCCTTCGGAATATACAGCTCATATGTTTTTTGGAAGGTATATTTGCTGTCCGTTCCGGAAACACCGGCGATCTGAATGATCCCCGAGAGCTGGCGGTTGGAGAACACACTCATCTGCGGAACGGATTTGTATGCATCCAGGATGCTTACGCGAAATAAGACCCCGTTCACCGGGATCTTATCCAGCTTGTACGAAATCCGCAGTTCGGGATTGGTATCCCCCCTGAGTCCAGAAGGGATCTTCTGGAGTACAGAGGCTTTTTGAGCGGAAGAAGCGGCATTAACCGTTTCCTCCACATTCGCGGTGCCAGTCTCGGCAAATTCTCCAGCAGATCCATCATGCTGTCCCAGCTGCCAGAGCACTGTGCCCTCTGGCAGCTCCGGTCCCACATCACCCGCTGAGGATAGCTTGTTCATATCTACTTCCACCTTGCCCCTATTCGTTCCTTCATCTCCGAAGACAGAGACGGACAACAGAAACAAGACGGTCAGTGCTACGAATTTCAGCAGTATGTGAAGAGGCTTGTATGTTTTTTTCTTAGTCCTAGTTCTCATTCCCTTGTCCTCGCTTTCTTCCGGGGTGCGTGTTCAACTCTGTAAAGGCTGGTCTGCTTCGTTCATCAAGGAAAGGAAAGGGCGCTTGGGGAAATGACCGCACTCTTCTGGCTCGGACTTTCCCACATCAAACGGATGCTTGCATCTCCGCGGTTCTCGTAATACTCGACCTTAATGTCATAAGAGACTCCTGCGCTTAGCTGCATGCTTCCTTCGCGGCTGACACCACTTTGCTTCTTCCAGCTGTCGATGATTAGCTGGCCGCCGATCCATACACGTATGCCATCATCCGAGGAAGCAGTGAAGGTATACATCTCACTATAGCCTGCCTTAATTTTACCCGTCCAGCGAACGGAGAATGTGTCCTTATTAAGGCCCGCAGCCGGACCGTTTCCATGCCAGTTAAAATCAATCTTCTTGTCATTACGGATCAGTGCAGGCGTCCCTGAGAGTTCGGCATTGTTGAAATATTCTCCTGTTAAGCCCTTTTTGGCAATAACGGGCACCGGAGTGTTCGGTGTGGCGCTTAGGGATTCAATGTATTCCTTTCTCGAAACCGTGTACTTATCCGTCATAAAGCTTCGGATTTTCTGGAGGTCGTTTTTTTCAGTCAGCATTTTCCCCCATGTCATCGTATATACCCATTTACGCTGGGTTTGAGACAATGTGACAGGGTCTGGAAGCTCTCCACTCTCTCCTATGCCAATAGGCTTGCCATCAGCCAGATTGAGCAAATCTGAATAGTAGGACTGCTTGTAATCATTATTGTAGATATCTGCTGCCAATATATCCACCTTATCCGCCCCCGGGTAGTAGGCACTATAAGGATCTGCCCACTCATTCGGTGCATTCGGATTCCACACCCACAATAGATTATTTAGTTTATGCTTGTTGACCAAACGGTCGTAAGTGATGTCCCAGAGCTTGGAAAAGTTATCCTTTTGCCCCCACCAGAACCAGTTCCCGTTCATCTCGTGATATGGACGCCACAGGACAGGAACCCCTGCATCCCGCAATTCCCCCAGATAAACGGCAATCTCATCAAGGGAAGCAAGGAGGCTTTTGTATTGAGGGGTGCCCGGAGTTACGTAGGCATCGAACGCCTCCTGGCTAAGACTCGTGTGGACGTTCGCCCATTCAGGAGTTGTGCCGGGTAGATTCTGATGGAACGTCATTGCCACAATGCCGCCATCTTCATACCATTCGATAGCGCTATCCACAACACCCTGCCGCTGACGGGCAATAGTCCTCTCGGACTGGTTGTTGATCGCTCCAAGCTCATACCCATGCAAGACGGCATAATCCCCCGTTGCATTCTTCAGCTTGTTGTTGTATTCATCCGGGCTCTCCAGATAATCATGCTGCCCGGAAATCATGCCTTTCCCCCCCAGGTTAACCAGATAATTGAGCAGGCTGGCAGCTTCCTTCGAAGCCGCAGGATTCACTGGTGGAACTGCCTCCGCCTTCGCCTCCGCAGGAATGTCTATACTTCTTTCAACGGCAAGACTACGCACCTCACTCCATGGCAGCAGGGAAAGGATGAAAATAATAGGTATAATCGTAATAAAAAGCCGGTACTTACGGTAAGTGTTCAATGTAATCTCCTCTCTCCAGCCTAAAGTGCTGTATTGACGCTTATGGATGGTCTTCCCTCCAAGGGTTACACCAACCTGAGGCCATACAGACTAATAGCTTAGTAGCCCTGCTGTTTAGCAGGGCCATCGGACTTTTAGGATTTTAGAATTGTAACGTCTTAACCAGTATCGGCGTTCGGTGATGAATTCAGCAGTACTTTAGGAAGCGGAAGGAAGGAACAGTGCGCTGGCAGGGACCGTCCCTTTGACTTGACTTGGACTTTCCCACATCAGCCGCGCTCTTGCATCCCCTTGGTTCTCATAATACTCCACTTTGATATCATATAGTTGCCCGGCTTGCAGGCTTATGCTTCCTGTGCGTTCGGTCCCGCTCTGCTTCATCCAGCTGTCAATGACAAGAGTGTTATTGATCCAAACGCGGACACCATCATCTGATGTTGTATAAATCTGATAGGTTTCGCTATACAGCGGTTTGATCTTGCCACTCCATCTTACGGAAAAGAAATCAATGCCAATCGCAGCATCCGGTGTACCCAGCCGCCAGTTGAAATCCAGCAAAGCATCGGTGCGTACAACTGCCGGAGCACCGGTCAACTGCATGTTATTAAAATATTCCGCCTGCAGTCCGTTTGCAGCAGGAGCCGCCGCTGTTAGAGCCGGCGTTGGTATCGGTGTTGGCGTTGGTGCTGGTGTTGGCACCGGCGTTGGTGCCGGTGTTGGCACCGGCGTTGGTGTCGGTGTTGACACCGACGTTGGTGTCGGTGTTGGCACCGGCGTTGGTGTCGGTGTCGGCACTGGCGTTGGTGTCGGTGTCGGTGTTGGCACTGGCGTTGGTGTCGGTGTTGACACTGGCGTTGGTGTCGGTGTTGGCACCGGCGTTGGTGCTTCTACAAGCGCCAACGATGTTTTGCTAACGCTGGCTGCTGACGTATTTACAAACAATGCACTTGTTGGGACGGTCGCTTTGACCTGGCTTGCGCTTTGCCACATCAGACGGATGTTGGCATCGCCTGCATTCTCATAATATTCCACTCTGATATCATAGAGCTGTCCAGCCGTCATAGCGATACTTCCGATACGTTCAGTTCCGCTCTGCTTGGTCCAGCTGTCGATTACGGCTGTGCCGTTAATCCAGACACGGATACCATCGTCAGAAGTAGTGATAATCTGGTAGGTCTCGCTGTATAAAGGCTTGATTTTCCCTGTCCAGCGGGCCGAGACCCCATCTACCTTTATGGAGCTGTCCGGTGAGCCTTGACGCCAGTTGAAATTAAGCAGCGCGTCGTCACGTACCTTTGCAGGTGTGCCTGAAAGCGTCATGTTATTGTAATACTCTCCGTGAAGGCCATTCACAACAGGCGTTTGTACATTATCACCGGACGCCGGAGTGGTTATTGGCTTTACCGTTGCTGTGGGTAAAGGTACTGGCGTAGCAGTTGGCGTTGGCGTTGCTGTGGCAGTCGGCGTTGCAGTCGGTGTGGCAGTTGGCGTTGCCGTTGGTGTGGCAGTCGGAGCAGGTGTCTGCACTACCTCCGCTTTATATTCATTAAGCGATACTGTATAGCTGTCACTCATGAAATTTTTGATGGTATCTGTACTGTTATTCTCATAGAGCATTTTTCCCCAGTTCATCATGTATACCCATTTTCTCTGGGAAAGCTGGAGCTTGGCTGTACTTGGCATCTCACCATTTTCACCGATAGCAATGGGTTTGCCGTTGGCGAGACTCAAAAGGTCGTCATAATACTTGTTCATATAATCATTGTTATATATATCTGCTGCAAGGATGTCTACCTTATCCGCTCCCGGATAGGTCAGTTCATATGGATCAGACCAGGCGTTGGGAGCATTCGGATTCCATACCCACAGCAGGTTGTTTAATTGATGAACGCCCACAAAGCGGTCATACATAATATTCCAAAGTTCTGCAAAATTGTTCTTCTTCCCCCACCAGAACCAGTTGCCGTTCATTTCATGGTAAGGTCTCCAAAGTACAGGAACGCCCGCGTCCCGCAAGCTTTTGAGTGAAACCGCCACTTTGTCCAGATCGGCGATGAGGCTGTTGTATTGGGCTGTTCCAGGTGTTACATACTTATTGAAGTCCTCTTGGCTGAGTGTCTTCTGCACATTGGACCACAGATAAGAAGTCCCTGGCAGTTGCTCATGGAAGGTCATAGCGACAATGCCGCCATTTTTATACCAGTTGATCGCACTGTTCACTACATTTTTGCGCTGAGTTGCTGCAGTACTTTCCGACTGGCCGCTGATCACACCAAGCTCGAAGCCATGGAGGGCAGCGAATTGTCCGCTGGTTCCCTTCAGTTTGTTGCTGAACTCATCCGGGCTCTCCAGGTAGTCATGCTGGCCTGTGATAATGCCTTTTCCGGAAATGGAGTACAGATTGTCAAGCAGCTTGACAGCTTCAGCTGAAGCATCCGGATTAACCGGTGCTGAAGAACTCGAAGCAGCTACGGTGGAAGGCGCAGCCCCCAAACCCAGTGGTACAACGGTCAACAACAGGGCAATAGTTACAATGGTGCACAGCAGACGCGACTTACGGTAAGTTGTCAAAATTCATCTTCCTTTCGGTAGCTAGGCTGCCACTCTTTCGAAGGCCCTATAGCTTTGCGTCCCTATCTTTCGATTAGGTTTGCCTTTTTCGTTTTGGAAGGATTTATCCCTCTTACCGTAAGTATCGTCTCTATTAATTTTTTAGTTTAGAGCATTAATGAATTTTTCTTAATAAATGGTTCTTAATACCTGTTTTGGATTTGACACAATTGGGTAAATAGATAATTTAGCCCTAGGTTTAGGCCCATCCTATACATCAACCGGGACGATTCAGTCGAATTTTACAGCGCGATCAGCGTTCCTATTTTAAGAAATGAATTGATGAAGAGCAATATCCTTCCAGTCCAGTGTGATGCGGATATTATCCTCTTCGACCAGCTCTGAACCGGTCTGCACCTCAATGAACTCTACATCGGTTAGCGCCAGGATTGCATGTTTTGTGCCTTCCGGTATGCGCACTACATCTCCTGCTTTCACATTATGCATCTTCTCATTCAGCACAATGCTGGCTTCCCCGCTGACAATCGTCCAGATTTCACTGCGTTTGTGATGCAGCTGGTAGCTGATGTTTTTACCTTCGGCTATGAAAATCCGCTTGGTCAGCACCTCGTTGCCCTCATCATATTTCACATAATCAATAACCTTATAGTGGCCCCAGCGGCGTTCCTCGTACATGGGTCTTTGTTCAAAAGACTTCAGCACTTCCTTAATCCGCGGGCTTTCGGCTTTGTGAGTGACCAGAATGCCATCCGGGCTGGCTGCGATGATTAAATCTTTCGCACCGATGACTGTAATCGGAATATCCAGTTCGTTGATCAGGCAGGTTCCTTCAGAATCGGCAGTCACGAACCCTTTACCCACGTGGTTGCTGCTCATTTCTTCTGTGAGGGTATTCCATGTGCCAAGATCCTTCCAGAAACCGGCGTAAGGCTGAACGACGATCTTCTCCTCTTTTTCTACCACTTCGTAGTCAAAACTGATGGAAGCCAGCAATTTATATTGCTTCTGCAGCTCCTCATAGTTCAAAGGCAGACCTTTACGCTGCAAAATATCCAGCAAATAACCCAAACGGAATGCAAATACTCCGCAGTTCCACAACGCGCCCTTGCTGATCAGTTCTTCAGCCTGTACACGGTCCGGCTTCTCCTGGAAATGGCTCACCTGCAGATAGCCGCTTGCCGCTGCCTCGTCACTGGTAGGAATAATATAGCCGTATTTCTCGGAAGCCAGCTCAGGAACAACCCCCATCAGCGCCAGGTTTGCGCCGCTTTGTTCCATCGTTGCTTCAAGCTGGACGACGGTGTCAAAAAATGATGCCTCCACATAAGGATCGACCGGCAAAATGGCCACTGTCTCGCTGGGAGACACTCCTGCCACGGAATACAGATAAGCTGCAGTCAAAGCGATGGCAGGGAAGGTATCCCGGCGTTCCGGCTCCACAATGATAGGCACCTCTGCGCCGAGCTGGCTCTGTATCATCTCCACTTGGCTGCGGCCGGTCGCAAGGTACGAGGATTCCGCCATCCCTGTCTCCTGCAGTTGTCTCCATACACGTTGTACCATGGATTCCGGCTCCCCAGCCGGACTTTGCAGTACCTTCAGAAATTGCTTGGAACGTGAATCATTGGATAAAGGCCAGAGACGTTTACCAGAACCGCCAGATAGAAGTACCAGTTTCATAAGTGAACCCTCCTCATTTATGTGTTGTCGCGAAAATATCGGATTGTTATTGTGCGCTTTGACTTGTGAAAAGCTTGGAATCGAGCTGTTGCGGGAGTCACTGCAAGGAATGTTTGGACTTTCGGCCGCTGTTGTCACCAGATTTCTTCGATTAGACTGCTAAGCGCAGTTGAAATCCGGTGACAAAGGCGGTCGCTTCCGCTCCTACAGTTCCAAAATTCCTCTCCGTTTCTTCCCTTAACAGCCTATCTGCTTGCTTCACCCAGCAGGCGAAGCGCCCTGCTAAAGATCCGGCATTGCCGCTTGTTTGCGCGGCAGGGAAGAGCCGAGAGCGGGCCGACTTAGCAGCGCTTAGACCGCTCCGGCTACGCTGGGGGAGTAGCCGCTCAGGCCCCCCATTTGCGGGCGGCCGACGGAATGGTATTCAAGGCCGGTGCCCTCGATCTGCTCCTTGGAGTACACGTTGCGGCCATCGATCAGCACCTGGCGGCGCATGCTCTCCGCAAGCTTATGCAGATCAATATCCTTGAACATGCTCCAGTCGGTCAGCAGGCATACTGCATCACTGCCTTCTGCCGCTTCTTCCGGCAGACCGCACCAGCGGAGCTGCGGATGATCGTACTGCTGTCTGAAGTTATCTGCAGCAATCGGATCATACAGCTTCACTATAGCGCCTTCGGCCACCAGTACCTCAACAATTTCAAGGGCGGGTGCTTCGCGTACATCATCGGTGTTCGGTTTGAAGGCCAGGCCCCATACACCGATCACTGCGCCACGCAGGTTGCCAAGGGATTCATGCAGCTTGGAGATAATCATGAACCGCTGCCCCTTGTTCACCTCGACTACGGATTTCAGCAGCTTGAACTCGTAATCCACGTTGCCCGCAATCTGGATCAGCGCATTGGTATCTTTCGGGAAACAGGAGCCTCCATAACCGATGCCGGCCTGCAGGAACGAGGAGCCGATTCTACGGTCCATCCCCATGCCTTCCGCCACCAGGGTTACATCAGCTCCCACTTTTTCGCAAATGTTGGCAATCTCGTTAATAAAGGAGATCTTGGTTGCCAGAAAAGCATTGGATGCATATTTGATCATTTCCGCACTGCGGATATCCGTTACGAACACATTTTCCGTGAAGCCCTGGTGAAGCTGGCGCATCGTTGGCTCAAGCTCCGGGTTATCAAGTCCGATGACAATCCGGTCAGGATGGAGCGTATCGCGGATGGCTGAGCCTTCACGCAGGAATTCCGGAGCGGAGACGATATCGAAGGGATGACTCGTATGGGAAGCGATGATACCACGGATTTTCTCGTTCGTGCCAACAGGAACAGTTGACTTGGTCATGATGATTTTGTAGCCTTCCATCGCTTGAGCGACTTCTATGGCTGCACCTTCGATATATCTCAGATCCGCTTCGCCGCCCGGTAGTGAAGGTGTCCCTACAGCCAGAATGACGATATCGGAGCGTCTTACCGATTCCTGAAGATCGGAGGAGAAAGAAAGCCTGCCTTCACGCAAATTCATTTCTATCAGCGCTTCGATACCCGGCTCGTAGATGGGGGATTCCATCCGGCCCAGCTTTTCAATCTTTTCCTCATCCTTATCCACGCAAATCACATGGTTCCCATTCAGTGTAAAACATACGCCAGATACAAGACCGACATAGCCGGTACCGATTACTGTCAGCTTCATACACTCATCCTCCTTTTAGAAAATTGACGTAGGCCTGTTCTACATACTGCTTGAACTGAACCATAAACGCCTGTTCATCGAATTTACGCGCATGACCCATAATCTGCCCAATGTCCCACGCGTAGGACTCCACTTCGTAAATGGCCTTAAGCAAATCATCAACTTCCTGATGCTGGAAGAATACGCCGTTGACATAGGGTACGATGGTATCCAGTGCCCCTCCGGCCTGATAGGCAATCACTGGTCTTCCTGCGGCATTCGCCTCAAGTGGCGTGATGCCAAAATCCTCTTCTCCGGGAAAAATGAACGCCCGGCACTTCGACATCAGGCCCGTAACCTCCGTATCCTCAAGCCGGCCCAGAAACGATACATTGTCTTTGGCCATGCCCTCCAGACGCTTGCGGTCCGGCCCGTCACCGACGATATAGAGCTTCAGACCGTTGCGGTTGAAGGCTTCCACCGCCAGATCAATCCGCTTGTAGGATACAAGCCGGGATACAATCAGGTAGTAATCGCCTATAGAGGACGAACTGCTGAAGCGTGCCGTGTTGATCGGTGGAAAAATCACATCCGCATCCCGGTGGTAATAATTCTGAATCCGCGTTTTTACTACGGACGAATTGGCAACGAACTGGTTTACATTCTTCGAAGTCCGCTGGTCCCAGTTCTTAAGGCGCTGCATGTAGACCTTGAGCAGTCTTTTGAACAATCCGGAATTCGATTGCCGCTCCATGTAGGTGTCATAGTCCCAGGCGAACCGCATTGGAGTATGACAGTAGCAAAGATGAAACGTAGACTCGGGCACCTGTATGCTTTTCATGAAAGCACTGCTGGAACTCAGGACGATATCATACCCGCGAAAGTCCAAATCACGGATGGCCATGGGATAAAGCGGCAGCACCCCTTTAAAATTGGTCTTCACTCCCGGGATTTTTTGCAGCCAGGAGGCCCGGATATCCGCGTCTTTGAGGTTGTCGGTCAGCCGGCTTCCGTTAAAAACCGTCGTGAAGATCGGAGCATCCGGATACATGTGGTGGAATACCTCCACTACTCTTTCCGCCCCGCCCATTTGGATTAAGTAATCGTGCGCTATCGCAATTTTCATGTGAATCATCCTCAAAGTTTTATGGAGCAGCATCATCAAGTAGTGAACGCATGGATGTATTAGTTCCTGATCGAGCTACAAGCTCTTGTCTTACATAAGGTCAGGTCGCTGCCAGCAAGCCTTTGTAGTAATCGACGATATCCTTGACCGTATTTTCGATGACAAAATGCTCTTTCACCCGTTTCATTCCACTATCCGCCATCCGTTTTCGCTCTTCGGGATGGTTCAGCATCCAGGTGATGGAGTCTGCAAGTACGACTGGGTCTCCAGGCTGGATCAGCATTCCCGTGACACCGGGAACCACAATCTCTACCGGCCCGCCTTCATTGGAGGCAATGACCGGAAGTCCAGCCGCCATGCCTTCGACAATCACCTGGCCAAACGGTTCAGGTGTAATCGAGGTGTGGATCAGCAAATCGGCTTTGTTCATTAGGCCTTGTATATCTTCCACATGACCCAGCAGGCTGACATTGGTCAGTTGATCCTGCTGCATCTTCTGAATTAACTCATTTTTGTATTCTTCTTCACCGAACAGGGCATCCCCGGCCAGCCAGAATTTCACCCGGCTATCGTTCTTAAAAGCCTTAGCCGCTTCCAGGACGATATGCTGGCCTTTCCAGTTCGCGAGCCGGCCTACCAGCAGAACGTTGAAATCCTTCTGATCCCTTTTGCCGATGCCTTCACCAATTGCTTTGGCAAAAGCGGAATAGACAACCAGTGTCTTCTTCGTACGGGGTAGCTCCAGCGCATTCAACGTGGAATGCGAATTCGCAATGACACCGTTCGGCAGCAGGCGCGACATCAGCCGGATCGCCTTGGCGACAACCGGCTTGAGGTAAGGGGCGCCGATGTGATCGCGGATATGCCAGATCAGCGGCACACCGGCTTTTTTGGCGGCAACGGCTCCGTAGAATGCCGATTTCAGGGAATTGGTATGCACACAATCCACTTTCTCCTGCTTGAGGATGGGAGCCAGCTTGCGGCCATAGGACAGTAGTCCAAGCGCGGCAGCAGGTGCACCGAGATTGACGGCATTCCGTCCGCGGTTGCGGATGCTTTCATCCATCGGGATGACGCGTACATCAATGCCTTTCTCCCGGAGACGTTCGGCAAGTGTTCCTTCTTCAGCGAGGATCACGAGCGGTTCAATCTCTTCACCGATATTGGTGAGGATGTTGAACAGCGCCACCTCTCCGCCGCTCCATTTGGCGGTGTGATCGATATAAGCGACTTTTAGCATCCTGCAGCCACACCCTTTCCCAACGTTTCAAGGAATACGGATTCTACTTGGTCGCCTACATGCTGCCAGGTATACTTCTCGAGCACATGGTTTCTGCATTCGTCACGGCCCGGCAGCAGCTTACGGTTACTCAGCATGTGAATCATGCCTTCCGCCATATCATCACTGGATGAACCCTTGAACAGCAGCTCCGGCCGGAAGCCCTGCAGAATTTCTTTGTTGCCGCCTACAGGAGTCGCCATAACGGGAAGTCCGGAGGACAATGACTCGACGGTGATGAGTCCGAACCCTTCCAGTGCCTGGGATGGAACCACGAACATGTCCGCTGCCTGATAATAAGAGGCTAGTTCATGGTCAGGAATATATCCCAGCAGCCTTACTTTGTTGCCGAGTCCGTAGTCTGCAATTTTCTCCTCCAGCTCTCCGCGCAACGGGCCTTTGCCGCCAATCAGCAGAATCGCATTCGGGAAACGCTCGGCGACCTGCTTCCAGGCCTCCAGCAGCTGTAAAAGCCCCATCCGGTTCATCAGGCGTCTCACCGTTAGAACGGTGGTTGCTCCCTCTGGAAGATTCAGTGTCCGCCGGATCGCCAGCCTGTTCGTAGCAGGGATGAAGCGGTCCACATTAGCAGCACCAGGGATCACTGTGATCTTATGCAGCGGCACCCCGTGCAGGCTGTGCAGCATGTCGCGGAAGTATTCGCTGAGTACGATGAATCTGTCCGCAAGCTTATAGGCTTTATGTTCAATCGATTTGGCAATGGTTGTTTTGACCCGGTGTTTGATTCCTTGACCTTCGATCTTCATCTCTTCATTCCACGGACCATGGAAGGTCATCACCACAGGAATGCCGCGTTTCTTGGCTTCGAGCGCCGGGCCGATTCCATAAGGTGCAAAGTGGGAATAGAGAATATCTATACGTCCGCTTCCATTCCCCATCAGATCCGCTGCCTTACGCTGGAACGCATCCTTGCGCTTCCAAATGGTCTGTTTGGGGTCGCCGGCGTTGTGGATAATCAGCTCTTTGGCGGTGGCAGGCGTCTCTTGACTGCAGATCAGCGCGTGCACCTTGTTGCGTGAAGAGAGCTGCTCACAGACGGATTTGAAATACGTGTTGAGTCCGCCTGGCTGTAAAGAGGGCCAGCTAAGGCCAGTAGTCATAATGTTCAATCCGTCACTGTACGGCATAGCTTCTCTCCCCTTTTTTCTCTTTTTCCGCCTGACCCAGTGCATTATGCCGGGCCAGCTTGCCGGAGCTGTTCAGTTCGTAATGCTTGAAGCCGACCATGAATTCATACATCACCCAGAATATGGATACCGCAAACCCTGAAATCCCTTTTTTGTACAGACCATGCAGGAAATATTTCTGTAAAAAGCGAGCCGGCGGGCGAATCAGCAAGCGGCTGATCTTAAAGGGCTTGCCGCTGGCATAAGCCGTTTGTGCTTCCAGATCGGTATATTTGTTAAAGCGGGCGACATGGTCATTGATGCTGCGGAAGCCCTGATGCCAGAGTATTCCGTTCAGCTTGACCGTCTTTTCCTCTGGTACCTCAGGTATTTCATGCACCAGACTGTTGCGGATGGCATATGCCGTGCGGTTATAGAGACGCACCAGGTATTCACCTTTATCCAGCCACTTGCCCAGAAAATCACCGATCCGGTACAGCGAGAACGCTACTTCCCTGTCTGTAAGTCCCGGCTTGCGGTCCAGAATGTCCTGCGCCAGCTCATCGCTGACCACTTCGTCGGTATCAATCAGGAAGACCCAATCATGGACGGCGCGTTCCACTCCGAATTCCCTTTGTTTCGCGTATCCGGGCCATGGGTTAACGAACACCCGGCAGTCCAAGCTTTCGGCGAGTTGCACCGTCCCGTCTTTGCTCCCTCCGTCGATTACAACCACCTCATCGGCGAATAGTCGGCAGGACTGAATTGCTTTGGATATTCGAACTTCGTCATCCTGAGCAATGATGACAGCGGATATCGGGTAACTGCCCGGGCTGCCAAGCACGCTTTTCACTGAATCCATGAAGGTATCCTCCTTTTCAGTCCGGTGTTTGTCGTCAATTCGAGAAATGTTTGGGCTTCCGATCGCTGTTGTCTTCTGATTTCTTTATTTAAGACCGCAGCTGCGGTTGAAATCAGAAGACAAAGGCGAACGCTACGCTTCTACAGCTCCAAACTTTCTCTACTTTCCTCTCAACACCGTCCATTATTATTTAAGCAGAGAAGCGGCTCGCTTAGTGCCTCTGCTCGCTTGCTTAGGTATCCATAGGTTTTTTGCGAATATAGGAATTCATCGTCGTCTTCATCCACTGAATGTCATCCCCGTTAATGATAAGGCGGGGCAGCTTGACCTTCAGGTTGTATTTGATATTCAGGATAATAAATAAGAACCGCAGCACTGCCGAGGAGAGCATCGCTACCCCTGCCCCGAACAATCCGAATTTCGGCACCAGCAGGAACAGTAGCGGAATCACCAGGATCAATCCGACCCCTTGCAGGATCGATACGAACTTCGGTTTGCCGAGCGCCATGAACACCTGGGCCAGTATCAATGTGCCTCCGCTGATCGTAACTTCCAGCAGCAGCAGCCGGAACACTGTCAGAGCTGTGTTGAAATCTTTGCCGTACAGCAGCGGAATCACGAATGGTGCAACCAGCATCAGGAACAGGGAGCCCAGCAGGGTGAACGTTGTGCTGATCCGAAAGGCTTTGAAGGTAAGGGAAATGGCCTCATCCTTGGACAGCTCGGAAGCTTTTGGAAAGAGCACCACGGTGATCGAATTCGAGAAGAAGTTGACCATCCGCGAGAGGCTTACCGCTACCGCATATAATCCCAGATCGGCTGGCCGCAGCAGGCCGGCGATAATGATCTGGTCGATATAGAAGGAGAACTGTCCGAGCAGATCATTTCCGTAGGAACCGAGTCCATAGGTGAACAGTCTTTTGAAATTCTTGTAAGCATCCTTCATCTTCACTCTGTAGGTACGGAGCAGGGTAACCGTCATCCAGATGAAGACCGGCACTGAAGGTACCAGATATGCAACTGCAGTTGTAAAAGGATTCATCGAATGGGTGAGGATCAGAATTCCGATGGCTACCAGCGTCAACAGCGGGAGCAGATACCGCAGCCAGTTGAAGGTCTTGTAATCACCTCTGAACTGGAAAGCTGCATTGTTGATCTGTGAGACCACGATCAGCGGGCACAGGATCATTGACCATTGCGCAAACAGTACGACATTCGGGCTGAAGGATTTCAGCCAATACGGAAGGATCACAATCCCGACAATCATGGCTGCGGTCCCGAAGGCCAGTGCGATTAGCAAGGCCACCCGATAGAGTACGCCTGCTTCATCCGGATTCTTCTTGGCGTTGTAGATCAGCGCCGAAGGAATCCCGAAACTCATGCTGAACGCCAGAAACTGTGACCAGTTCACCATAGCTGTCTGTTCTCCGCGTCCTGTAGGACCCAGGTAGCGGGCGGTCAGCACACCGGTCAGCATATTCACCAGCAGGATCAGCACGCTGACGAACATAGTCTTCACAGCTGCGGAGCTGTTGTCCTTGCTCTTGGTAAACCGCCGAAGCGAGGACCAGACGGTGCTAGTGGGAAGTGATTTCGCGTTCAATGGCTGCATGTGGTGTTCCCTTCTTTCTGCTATCAATAATCTCTTTGGCCCCAAGCCCTAGTCCGATCAGCATCCAGATCAGGTAGCCCTTGAGTCCGGGAAAACCGTTGTCCGATACCAGACTGACCACTGCTCCCATCCATGCTGCCAGTGATAACCGGGCATATGGCTGAAGACTGTCTCTGCTGGTCACTCTGACTATAATTTGTTTAATGACTGCGCCCAGGGCACCAAAGAAGAACAATGCGCCCAGGACCCCGAAGGTGAGCAGTAAGGCGATCACACCGTTGTCCATATTTCCGTATTCGCCAAGTTCTCCACCGTTGCCGATCTTGGTACCCTGGCCTACACTGCCTATGCCTTGGCCGATCGGATTGGACGCCACCATCGGAAGCATGTTCTGCCATAGACTCAGGCGTTCATTATAGGAGTGGTCTTCCTGCACAGAGGTCAGTGTCTCCATACGGGCGACCAGCCCTTCCGCGCCCGGAAGCTTAGGGACAATCCAGAACAGTACGGCAGCGACGAAGACCAGTTGGAGCAGCGCCTTCCATTTGCCCTTTGACGGGGAGGAAGCGATGTATACCAGCAGCATGACCAGCATGACCAGCCAGGCTGAACGCACCAATGTGGTCAGGAGGCAGACGACAACGAGCATAACGCCAATCCAGCGCAGGGTACCCTGCCATCTTTTCTCCAGAATCATCGGTACCAGGGCAAAGACCAGGAAGGTCGCTGCAGGTCCGGGTGAATTCAGCGTGGAGAAAACCCGGATTTCCAAAGGATACGGTGTGCCAATGGACATCATATCGGCATTCTTCATCCAGAAGGCGTCCCAAGGCGGAACGATCAAATACTGGACGATTCCGTAAATGGCTACGAGAACGGCGATGTTCGCAAAAGCATACAGCAACCGGTCAATGTCTTTCGGTCTAAAGCGGGTTACCGCGAAGAACGGAATCAGCAGCAAGGGTACGATATAATTGGCCAGATCGTACACTGAGCCTATGCCGTTCTTCGCCAGGCCAATCAGCGCTCCGTAAGCGAGTGCCACCGAGAACAACAGGATAATCCGGGTGGAGGATTTGCGGATGCGGTGAATCTCCCCCAGCACCGGAATTGCCAGGGTAGCACCCGTGAGCAGCGGCGCCAGACTGAGCAGTGATACAGAATGATAGACTCCCTCCGACCAATCAGCGATCCGCCGCAGCTCTGGAGCAACCGCCCAGACCAGCAAGGTATAGGCGATTAGCGCCTTCGGCTTCAGCAATGCCAGCAGGAAGGCCGGAAACAGGATTCCCGCCAGGATAATCCCCTGAAGACTATTGGAAGAGCTGAGCTTCGCACTGGCAAACCCGATCATCAGCGGAAGCCCAAGACATATACCGCAGATCAGCAGCAGCGTTCCTGCTGACTTCATGGACGGAAGACTTACATTCATTCCAGCCTGCCTCCCTTTGCTTTATCCCGTTTGCGCAGCTCCTTGAGCAGCAGAACCAGGAATTGAGCGTCATCGACAAGATATCTTTTCCAGAGCCGGCCCGGTTCCTGGCTGAGTCGCCAGAACCATTCGAGTCCTGTTTTCTGCATAAAATCCGGCGCCCGCTTCACCGATCCTGACAAAAAGTCAAAGGTCGCTCCCACGCCAATGGAGATCGGCGCCCCGTAAGAGTTGTAATGCCGGTAAATCCACTTCTCCTGCTTCGGCGCTCCCACGCCTACGAACACAATATCCGGCTGACTCTCTGTCAGCATTTCGATAATACGCTGGTTCTCTTCATCGTTGTGCTCAAAGCCGTAGGAAGGAGAATAGCAGCCGACAATATTCATGCCGGGATAGGCCGCTTTAAGATTCTTGGTTGCCTGCTCCGGCACACCTTGTGCAGAGCCGAGGAAGAACAGCCGGTACTTCCTTTGCTCAAAGGCATTGCCTAGGCGGCTGAAAAGGTCTGCTCCCGATACCTTTTGCTTCAGCGGCTTACCAAGCATTTTTGAGGCCCAGATGAGCGGCATTCCGTCTGCCACTACAGCACCTGCTTCGGAATAGACGGTCTGGAACTCTTTGTCCTTGCGAAGCTTGATCACATGATCGACATTGCAGGTCAGGATGTACGATTGTGACCGCTCCTGAATAGTCTTATCAATGTAATCAAGCAGGTCCATGAAATCATAGTTATCGAAATTGACATCGAACATGTTCACTTGGTTCATCGTATCACTTCTTTTTGTGGGGAATCGGTTGGCTGTGAAGATCGATACAGGCAGTTCAGGTACCAACAAAATGGAATAATCGATTGGACCGTCGACAGCGTGTTGTCGGAAAACGAATAAATCATAAACCCTGCTAAGAAGAACAGATAATATGGTTTGACTGGCTTTGCCAAAGCTCTGTACACCAGAGTAAACACAGCCAATAATGAAATGAGAAGCAGTATGGCTCCGATATACCCTCCATCAAAGTAAAAGCGGATATACTCGTTGTGGGGAACCACGAATCCTTTATACAGTGTCCCGTCGTTCGCCACCGTAACGGCTCCAAGTCCTCTGCCCGACCACGGAGAATCTGCCGCCTTGTTCAGGAAGTACTCCCAGGCTTCTGCACGTCCCGATAAGTCAACCGTCGTCTCCGTCGTGCGTTCGAAGGAACGCTTCTTGATGTTGTCGAGCTGCAGATATACCGCCGAGAAGATCAGAATAACCGAGCACAGGAGCGGAATCAGAAATTGTGTTCTGCCCTTCAGGTACTGCCGCGAAATATCGTAGAAATAGTACAGAGCCATTAACACCAGTGCCAATATCGGTCCGCGTGTCCCGGTTCCAATGAGAATCAGGAAGTTCAGCGCCAGCATGGTATAGAAGTAACGTGCATGCTGCGGACTGCGCTTGATCTCAATGAAGGCAATTCCCACGCCCATGAAGGCCAGCATCGCCAGATGCGCCGGAATGTTCGCTCCCTGAACTCGTACAGCGCCTGTGAACTCCACATCGAGGAATGAGTGAAGATGTGCGACTTGCAGGGCGATTCCGGCCAGCACACTCATTAGTGGGAGCGAAGCGATAATACGGATTTGCCGTTCAGCTACTTCCCTCTTCCAGTTAATCAGGAGGAAGACAAAAGGAAGGGACAAACCGATAAATGCCTTGATTGCAATGGACCCGTTCATCTCCGGCAGCCATATGGAGGTGCCAAAGGTGATGAATAGCAGCCCCACCATCGCCCAAAGGGGCGGGCTCAAACGGAACTTCAATCCGTTCACCAGAATGCAGGGTACCAGCAGCATCAGGATCACCAGCTTGTAAAGCGAGAGAATCTCAACGCCGAACATGCTGCCGGGATACAGAAAGTTGATGGAGACCGCTGTCGTGAGCAGGACGAAATAGCTGATGAGTTCAGGACGAGTGATCGAGACAACCAGCAATATAATCAGGAGTACGGCTGCTATCGCTATTACCGGCTGATAGATGACCGCTGTTCCTAGGAACAGTGCGGACATGAGATAGAGCATTCCGTATGGTAAAGCATTTATTTTGGAGCCCCACTCAAAATTCGTCATTGTCTCCCTCACCCCGCTGCAGATTCCCTCTTCCGGTTCCAGATCATATGAAGAGTTCCGCGAATACTCTCCAACCGGCATTTGTTCAGAAGTTTTCTTCCCTGGCTTCTGGAGAGGATCGAGTCAGCCATCACATAGATGATTTTGGCGGCCGTCTTACCCAGCAGGAGCAGATTATCCTTCACACCAGCGCTTTTCATCGCGTTGGATATGCCTTGACTGTAATATCTTTTCATTATCCAATCCTCCGTCAAACGGTTGGCCGGTACGAAATGATCGACAGCCATCTGCGGATGATAAAGAATCGAATGTCCCTGACTTTCAATCTGATTGAACAGCCAGGTCTCTTCACCGGAGAGAAGTGAATCTCCTTTTCTTCCGAGCTCCAGTGGAAACAGGCTGATATCAAAGGCCACCTTGCGCATCGCCATATTCGCGCCGCAGGGATGAAGCCGTTTCGGATATTCCTTAATGCGGTTGCCCAAATCGACGATGGTGTAAGGCAGCTCGAACGGCTTGATCAGCCAATCCGGACGCTTGCTTTCGAAGATTGGAGCAATCTTGCCGCCCATGGCCATGACCTCAGGCTTTTGATCAAACGTGTCTACAATTGTCGTTATCCAATTCCGGCAAGGAATCGCATCATCATCCAGAAAAGCGATGAGCGGCGATTTGGAAGCCAGAATCCCTGTATTCCGGGCCGCCGATAACCCTTGTACCGGCTCCAGAATGTAACGGATATCCATATCTGTACCTTCCGTATCCATAAACCGCTTGACCACTGCTGCCGTATCATCCTTGGAGCTGTTATCCACCAGAATGACTTCGGCCTGATCCAGATTCTCCAGCGGCAACAGCGACTGAAGCGTCTTAAGCAGCAAAGCTGCCCGGTTGTAGGTACAGATGATTATGGAAATCTTAGGAACGTCTCCGTATACAAGCATCGGCATTCACCCAATTCCCATTTTATTAATACGCATCTTTAGAGCCGAGCAGCATCAGGCCTGTCTTGAAGATGATTTTGAGATCCAGCATCGTGCTGCGGATATGGATGTAGGTCAGATCCAGCTGAACCATTTCATCAAATCCGACACTGTTTCTCGCATTTACCTGCCAATAGCCCGTGCAACCTGGTGTAACCATTAACCGCTGCTTGTCATATTCCGTGTATTGGGCAACTTCCTCCACTAGCGGAGGACGGGGACCCACCAGACTCATATGACCCATCAGCACATTCCAGAGCTGTGGCAATTCATCAATGCTGGTCTTGCGCAGGAATCTTCCTGTACGGGTAATGCGGGGATCATTTTTGATCTTGAACATCGCGCCGCTGACCTCGTTGTAGGCCAAAAGATTCGCTTTCAGCTCCTCGGCATTGGAGACCATGGATCTGAATTTATACATTGGAAACAGCTTCTCATCCTTGCCAACCCGGTTCTGACGGAAGAACACCTTTCCTTTCGGATCTTCCAGCTTAATCAGGATCGCCACCACGATGAACAGCGGCAGCAGCACGAGAAGGCCAAGAGCGGAGAAAAAAATGTCGATAATCCGCTTCATCACCAGATAGGAATCCATTTCTTTACTTCCTTCTTTGGCATGTAGCATGTAAAGTTTCGGCAGGACGGCCTCATAGTCTTCCGGCAGTTTTTGCATGCTCATTTCTCCTCATTCCTCCTAAAAGTTTGCTCTTTTCGAAAGTATAAACTTGGCTTTCAACTATTCAGAGTTAATCCCTCTTTGCTGAGCCATTCAGCCATCGCATCCATCACCGGATACCGCAGATCCTCGCTTTGCAGTGCAAATTCAAGTGTAGTCAAAATATATCCCAGCCGTTCACCGACATCGTATCTCGTACCATCAAAGTTATAAGCATATACCCGCTCGCTCTGATTCAGCTTCTGAATGGCATCCGTGAGCTGAATTTCACCACCTGCGCCTTTTTCCTGAAGATCCAGGTATTTGAAGATCTTTGGAGTGAATACGTAACGTCCCATGATCGCCAGATTGGATGGCGCGGTGCCAATCGCCGGTTTTTCGACAAAATTATTAACCCGGTACAATCGTCCATCCTGCAAATCGGGTTCAATGATGCCGTAACGGTTGGTGAATTCATCAGGAATTTCCTGGACTCCGATGACTGAATTCTGCGTTTCCTCGTATTGGTCGATCAGCTGCTTCAGGCAGGGAACTTTGCCGGTTACGATGTCGTCACCCAGCATTACGCCAAAGGGCTCGTCTCCGATGAAGCGTCTGGCGCACCATACTGCATGACCCAGACCTTTGGGTTCTTTTTGACGAATATAGTGAATTTCAACTTTCGATGAACGCTGAACCTCTTTCAGCAGCTCCAGCTTGCCGTCTTCCAGCAGTCTGGACTCTAGTTCAAAAGCGTTGTCGAAGTGATCCTCAATTGCGCGTTTCCCTTTACCTGTAACGATGATGATGTCTTCGATGCCGGAAGCGATCGCTTCTTCCACAATGTACTGAATAGTGGGTTTGTTAATGATTGGCAGCATTTCCTTAGGCATTGCTTTCGTCGCCGGAAGGAAGCGCGTTCCTAGTCCTGCTGCGGGGATAATCACCTTTTTTACCTTCTTCATCGCACTTACCTCCTAAGAGTTTTGTAAGCATATGCCTCATCCGAATATTCTTCGTACAAAACTTGCTTCGGAAGCATACACCAGGTTTTGTAAGTATTGGCTCCACTCATTTTCTCTTTAGAACAAAACCCGCTTGGAAGTACTATCTGGTCTGATTCATAGCAATTCCGAGAATTTTCACGCCTGTCTGCTCCATCAGGCCTTTCAGCTTTTTGAGCGACTCGCGTTTGGTCTTGCCGTGTCTGGCAACGATAATCAGTCCATCAGACAGAGGAGCCAGGATGCGTGCATCGCTGAATTCAACTGCCTGTGGCGAATCAAGCAGCACCAGATCAAAGTTCGCCTTCAGTTCCTCCAGCAAGGCTGCCATTCTCTCACTGCCCAGCAGGTCCGGAGGACTCACGCTGGTAATTCCCGCCGGGATTACAGCCAGATTGGCCAGATTGCCGTAAACGGCAATGTCCTTCGCTTCTTCCATGCCCCCGAGATATGCGGCAAGTCCTTGACTGCCTTCAACCTCGAACACATTGTGCAGCCCCGGACGTCTCAGGTTGCAGTCTACAACCGCCACCTTTTTACCGTCCTGTACAAAGGAAACTGCAAGATTCGACAATATCGTCGTCTTGCCTTCCCCGCGTTCAGCAGAAGTGAAGAGGAGCACTTGCCCTCCACTGCCCTTCAGCAGCCCAAGCTGCCTAATGTAAGTGCGCAGCGAGCGGAAGGATTCGGAGATATGCGAGGATGGATTGATGTCCGCAATCAGACTTTTATTCAGCCGTAACATAAGCACCCTCCCCTACTCTTGCTTTAGCGTTTGCCGACTTTCCTAAGTCCCGTTTGCGGATCGCAGGAATGCTGGCGATCACCGGAAGTCCGAGATCGAACTCTGCTTCCTTCTCTGTCCGGAGTGTACCGTTGAGAGTTTCCATCAGCAGAATAATTCCGATTGCTGCCATCAGCGAGACTACAAAACTGATGATAATGTTCATTGTGGATCCGCCGTTAACGGGTCCAGGAACATCAGTAGGATCTGCCGGTGTCAGGAATGCCACGTTGTCCAGATTCATCAGTGCCGGCAAACTGCGGATGAATGTTTGTGAGACCGCGTTTACTATCGTAGCCGCTTTGGTGTAGCTCTCATCCTGTACGCTCAGGTTGATCACCTGGCTTTTTTCCGAAGACTTAATCTGCAGCTTGCCAGCCAATTGCTGTTCTGTCAGATTGAACTCCGGATGTTCTGCTACTACGCTCTTCATAATCGTTGGCGACTTCATAATTTCCTTATAGCTCTCGATGAGGTTGAGACTGAAGTTCAGATTATTAAGATTGTTGCTCTCGGGGACATTCGCGGCGTTGTTGACGAGCAGCTGTCCGGAGGCTGAGTAGACAGGCACGACGAAGTTCTTGCTGACATAGAAGGTGGTGGCACAGGAGATTAATACAAACAGTGTGATTAACCATAACCTCTTCTTTATCAGGTTAATGTAATCTAAAATCGTCTTTTCCACAGTAACCCTCCTTCCGCATTCGTTGCATTCTGAAAGCAATCATGAAAGTTTCAGATATCTTGCTTTTATTTTATCAATCTCCGGGAATCCCCACATGGGTCATACCATCACTTTAATCTTCACTTTCGTGTGAGGAGGTTTACTACAAAAGAGGGACCGCATGGTATACTTTAGTACCATAAGACTGGAAAAGCCTGACAAGCCGTGGCATGAATAGCTACGTCCGCAGGCATATGGGCATGTACATCCTGTTCAGATTCTGTTCAGATGGCTTTTCTAACATCAGAGGAAATACAAAAATCGTACGAAAAAACCTCCTGAAGGCAAAAAAAAACACAGACTATTACGTCCGTGTTCTTACATAATTTAAATTAAATGGAAGTTAATCGTATGACATTTCATACTTGGTGAGCCCCACCGCGTTCGCGTATAGTGCTGCCTGTGTCCGGTCAGCCACTTGAAGCTTCGCCAGAATCTGGCTAACATGCTTTTTCACCGTGAACTCACTGATGAACAGCCTTGAGGCGATTTCCCGGTTGCTTGCCCCCTGTCCAAGCTCAATGAGCACCTCTTTTTCTTTCGGAGTCAATTCGTCTGTTGGACTGTTGCCGTTCATCCGCATCTTATCTTCCATCAGTCCGGGGTCATAATACTTTCGGCCTTTGTGAACCAGCTGAATGGCAAACAGCAGTTCCTCAGGCAGCGCTTCTTTGAGCACATACCCGTCAACCAGTACTTCTTCCGCCTTCAGGAAATCCTCCCGGCTCGCCGATGAGGTCAATAGGATGAATTTGCTGATCACCCCACGTGAACGCGCTGCTTTGATGACATCCAGACCTGATTCATCGGCCAGCTTGAGATCAATAAGCACAAGATCAGGCTGCGTCTCTTCTATGATCAGAAGAGCTTCTTGGCCATTCGTTGCTTCGCCGGCGAAATGCAGATTCGACTGCATGGAAATGACCGCCGCGAGTCCTCTTCTAACCAATGGGTGATCATCAACAATGACGATTTTCACTAGAACGACCTCCTGCCTAAAGTTTATGCATTTTTTAGTTCAGCCACGCCGACAGGTATCGAAATTAATATTCTGGTGCCTGCATTCTCACTGCTGGACAACTGGAAGTCACCGCCTAGGGATTGTGCCAGATACTGCATATTCTTCATGCCTAGTCCGCCGGTATTATCCTCGGATTCGGTCCAGAGCAGATCAGTATCGAAACCAACGCCATCGTCGCTTATCGAAAGTCTGATCCATTTCGGCTTAAGTGACAGTTCGACATCCACCCGGCTGGCAGCACCATGACGTATGGCATTGCCTGTCGCTTCGGATATAATCCGGAAGAGCGCCTTGTGGTAAGGATAAGGAAGACTGAAATCATCCCCCGTTATTTTTAACTCAATTTCCACATCATTCAGCCTGGATAAGCTTTTTAAATGTGATCTAACCATGCCCAGCCATGTAGGACCGCCGCTCTTTTTGGAGCTGAGGCTGTAAATGGTAATGCGTAGCTCCTTTGCAACCTTGGTAGCTGAATCATGGATCAGCTCGATTTGCTCCTCCAGCTCGGATTCGGACATCTTCCGCCAGGCCTGCTTCAGAGAATGAGTTGCGTAGACAATGCCGAAAAGGCTCTGCGACACGCTATCATGCATTTCATCGGCAATCCGGTTCTGCTCATTGGTGATGATCAACCGGTTCTCAATAACGCCAAGCTCATGACGCTCCAGAATAATGGCGCTCAGCTCCGAAAGAAACATTAACTGCTGGATGTACCATCTGCGGCCTTCCAGCCCCTCCGATGCTTCCAGCTTGACACCAATCATGCCCACAAAACGTGTACTCATTCTCACAGGCATGAGCAGAAAGTCTCCGAGTCCGGGTAGGCTTTTAAATACAGGTTCGCGCTGCAATCTCCATTCATGCTCATGCTTTTCCAGCTCTGCAAACAGGAACCATTCCTCCTCCTGCTGCCAGCCGGTCTGACGGCTCTCAGGGGCAGGCTCCCCACTCTTCTTTGCAAACCAGAACAATGCTTTGTCCAGCTTAGTAAGCTTCACCACATAATCCGTAATGACTTGCCCGATGTTCATAAAATCATGCTGACTTGAAGTCTCTACAATGTGATAGAGCGATTTAATATGCTCCATGGTTTCGTTCGTCCGTGCGTTTGCCGCTTCCCGCTGCCGCTTGATCCGATTGACCATTTGCATAATTATAACCGTAAGTACCAGGACTAGAAACAGGTTGCCGTTATCAAGCACTGCTTCTGCAAATGTTTTACCGGATGAGTTCATGAAAAAGTAACAAAATACAGCGAATATCCCAAAATATCCAAACAACAGGCTCCAACTGAAGTAAAAGGACAGGGAACCTGCTGCGATGAGTACTGGATTAAGCACGTATAGTTTAAACGGACTGTCATATCCGCCAGTACACAACGCCAGTACAATGATTCCAGCGATCTCAATGCTCACTGCAAGCATAAGAACACGCGGCCATTTACGCAGCCTCCGGTAATAAACAGTGAATACTAGGGCAAATAAAAATAACAGCATGATTAATAGGGATTTATAAAAGACGGAAGGTCCCGTATGATCCAGGAGGTACATCAATGATGTGAGGGACAAAGAAATGTTTCTGTAAAGTGTAATCATTCTGTCTTCCGCGGTTGCTTTAATTTTCATCCCACCACCCTATTCTCCAGTTTTTGGAAAATGCGAGCTTTTTCTAAGCTTTGTTTAAAAGCATCATACATGAGAAAAATCACAATAACAAGTTCCTGTTTTTGTTGATAACGTTTACATTTGATGATTTTTGCATTAAATAGGGCTTTTTTTTTCAAAGGATCATCAAATCCAATCCATCTTTTCTAAAGATAGCGAATTCATTAATAAGTAATATATTCCAGCATGCATTTAAACTAAAAACAGCCTGCCCTTAAAATGGGACAGACTGTTTTGTCAGCTGAAATCTATGGTTGTGGTAATCGTTCCAGTCTTTCGAAGTCTACTCGGTCACCGACGGCAAAGCTTTGGGCAACTTGGATGAATTACAAATGCAAATCTGATAGCGTTGTTCGCCAACGATATGATAACCAGTGGATAAAATACGTACGGTGTGGTTGTGTATATCCACCTTATGGAGACTGCGGCAACTGATGCAGTAAAATTCCCTCATGGCTTCATCTCCGGCATAGTCTATAAGAACTATCGTGATTCTGCAAATATTCCCTAAATAATAACATTTAATTTTTGCCGATGTCAATGAAAAAACCGCAAATTCCGACACGTCTACGTCATATGAAGTAGAAATTTGTCGGTAATTATAAGCTTTTGCGGCAGTTGAGCGGAGACATGCCCATATATTTCTTGAATAACCTTGAAAAATAAAAACAATCGGCGTAATGCAGCATCCCGGCTATTGCTTTTACCTGAAGGGAGGTGTTAAGCAGCAGATGCTTCGCTTCAGCCATTTTGAGCCGGTGGATATACTCATGCAAAGGGTATCCGCTGCTGTGCCGCACAAGGCGGCGAAGGGTTGACATGGAAATATGATGTCTGGCAGCAATGTCCGAAAGATCCGGCGTTCCGTAGATGCAGGTGTTCAACGCTTCGCGGATTTGGGGCATAATGTCGGCCTCCCGTGTCCAGGCAAAGCCTTGAGTGATTAGCGAGCACTCCAGCAATATCCCCTCCAGCATAGCTGCCGCTCTGTCCGCATCTGCAGGTACACCGCCTTCCATCAGTCCGAGCACCTGCTCGAATAGGGAAGTGAGCCCCTGAAATGCAGCAGCCTCGAATACCGTCCCCCCCTCAATAAGTCCCGCTTCCAGCCATTCGGTCACACGGGTACCTGTGAAATTAACATAGTATTCGTCCCAGCTTCCTCCCTGCGGAGGTCCGAAGCTGTAATTGCAGCCCGGACGGAAGAAAAACAGGCTTCCGGCACGCACCTGCTGTATCTTGCCGCCGTTCTCCCTATAGGTACCGTTCCCGGATAAAATATATACAAGTGCCCAATGTTCGAATACAACGTTTGTACGAAACAATATTCTTCCCGGAAGATGACCCGCTTGACCTATCTGTATCGCCTTCAGCCTGAGCCTGGAAGACTCTACTTTGGGATCAATAATCCTTATGGGGTATGGACTGATCATATAATCCATGACCTCGGACATGATGTGCATTCCTCCCTCTATCCAGGAGTGATATGGTTAATCTGAAGATGATCATATTCTACATGAACAAGAGGTGTCCACGCTATGTCTGATAATCATCCATTGCAGCTGTTTCCTATGCCACAGGTGCTGGTCAGGTCCGAAGGCCGGTTCCAGCATCCCTCCGCAGGAAGCATAGTTCTTGCGGGAGAAGCAGAGGGTTCCGTTCTTCCTGCCGCGCGCAGGCTTCAGCTCATCCTGTCGCAGGTCCTGCAGCTCAGTCTTTCCTTGTCTGTAGGCACACGTTCAGCTACCCGTTCCGTCTATCACTTTAGTTATAGTCCCCTGCTACCCGCACAGGGCTATGAAATCCGCATCGATTCGAGCGGAATTGCCATCATTTACAGTTCTCCAGAAGGAGCCTATTATGCTACAGCTACGCTAAAACAAATTTTGCAGCAATTCGGCAGGAGCATCCCGTATCTGCAGATTATGGACCAGCCTGACTTTGCCGCCAGAGGACTGATGATCGATATCAGCCGCAACAAAATCCCGAGGCTCGAAACCCTTTACCACATTATTGATTTCATGGCGGATCTGAAGCTGAACCAGCTACAGTTATATATAGAAGGTTCTCCATTCGCTTACGAGTCCTTTCCACAGGTCTGGGAGCTGGAAACGCCCATCACCGGGGAGGAAATTCTGCTGCTGGACGCCTATTGCAAGGAACGTTATATCGAGCTGGTTCCGAATCAAAACAGCTTCGGGCACATGGAAGGCTGGCTGACCCGTCCGGAGTTCAATACCCTGGCCGAAATTCCGGAAGGCTTCATGCTCCCGGAGAATATGTACGACAGCGAAATGTACCCGGAAGGACTGTTCATGCACCCCGGTACCTTCCATACCGAAGATCCCGAAGTCCTCGAACTGTTAGGAACCATGTATGACGACCTCCTTCCTTATTTCACATCGAAGCAGTTCAATGTAGGCTGTGATGAGACGTATGAACTGGGTCTTGGCAAAAGCAAAGCGTCGGCCGGGGCCGCAGGCAAAGGTCAGCTGTATTTGTCTTTCCTACAGAAGATTCATAAGCTTGTCCTGGAGCGCGGCAAAACGATGCAGTTCTGGGGAGATATTATCATCCAGCACCCCGAGCTTATCCCCCAGCTGCCCAAAGATATCATTGCTATGGAATGGGGCTACAGCGCAGCCCACCCGTTTGAGGCAGATACGCTGAAATTCCGGGAAGCGGGGATTCCGTTCTACGTATGCCCCGGAACCAGCTCCTGGAATTCACTCACGGGCCGCAGCGATAACATGCTGGCCAATCTGCGCAGCGCTGCAGTGCATGGCAAAAATAATGGTGCCATCGGCTACCTGATCACCGACTGGGGTGATTTCGGACATTGGCAGCACCTGCCCGTCAGCTATGCCGGATTCGCCTATGGTGCGGCAGTAGCCTGGAACGTGGAGAATAATCTTGAAGCAGATGTTGCCGCTTATCTGAATACAGCTGTCTTCCATGACCGCTCGGGCAAAATCGGTCAGCTGCTGCTTGATCTGGGCAACTATTACAAGTATGAATCTGGGGTTGTCCGTCCCAATGATACGGAAATGTCCATGCTGATGCGTACCCCGCTGCATCAGGTGCAGCTTGTCACCAACCTGACGGACGGGCACTTCGATCAATTGGAGCATTATATAGAAGGAATAGAAGCACAGCTTGAGCAGTTGGAGCTTGGATGCGGCGATGCCCGTCTTGTCCTGGAGGAGCTGCGGAATGGCATTCATTTTGTACAGCATGCAGTGCAGCTGGCCCGAATTAAGAAACATCTGGCACAGGGTGCCGGCACATTAGACCCGTCCCTGATCCACCGGCAGATCAAAGACCTTGACCTTCTGCTTCACCACTACCGCCAGCTGTGGATTCAGCGTAACCGGCCCGGCGGTTTGGAGCAAAGTGTCTCGAAGCTGGTCCGGCTCCGCTCCGAGTACATCGGGCTGGCTGCTGAGTTAACCGGTTCGGCGGCATTATAACTCGTCACCTAACCTGTAAGAACAAGTAACTGTAAAAAGAAACTAACCGTTAAAAAGCCGAAAAGCTGCCCTGCCGCATGTATTACTGCGAACGGGCAGCTTTTTTGGGCAAACAACGGCATTGCTGCCGTTGTTGAAGCCTTTTCCGACCGAGGCCCGTTCAACAACGGCATTGCTGCCGTAGTTGAACGGGCCAAACCCGGTTCCCCTCGGCGCAGGCTCATTCCACCGCCCAAGGCTGACGCTGTGAAACTACCGTCTCGCCGCTCTCGGCTGCCTGTTCCAGCAGCAGCGCCAAATATTGGTCCTGGCTTCCTTCAGCCAGGCTATAGAATGATGGCCCGCCTTGGATATATTGCTGCATCCGGGTAAGGCTCTCTGCGATGGCAAGCTCATCATCCGACAGACGCGCAGGTCCATATGGATTCTTGTACAGCCATTCTCCATCGGCCATAATTCCCTTGAGGTAAAAGCCCTCCAGATTCCCGCCATGCCCAGCATCGATCCGGCGGAGCTTGCTGTACAGCGGCGTGTCATAGGCCTGCAGCCAGGATACGTCATGATCCCTTATCTCCCCACGCTCCCCGCGAACGAGGACACGGTTGCCGCGGATCCAGGAAAAATACTGCTCACCGGTGAAATCGAATACACCCAGCTTATCCCCAAAATCCAGCGTTGCCAGGGTCTGGACAGCCTGCACCGGTACTTCGGCGGAAGGTGGACCGCCCCGCTGCGGTCCTTGAAGGATCGGGGAGCGGAAATTCTGCGCACGGATACTGACATCCTCGAAGCCCATGCCGAGCAGTTGGCGGATCAGGCTGATTCCATGATAACCATGCGCAGCGGATACCTGAGCCTGGCTGACGGCTCCAAGCCTGCCTGATGCAGCGAGTCTAATTCTTGCGGCGTGCATCGGCTGGAACAAGTACTGCTCAGCAATCTGAATCTTCGCGGAGTGGCCCACTCGGTTCCATAGCTCCTTGAGCTGTGCCAGGTCTGAAGCGGGAGGTGTCTCAGCCAGCACCGGAATCCCATCCTCGGCCAATCGGATCACGTAGGCTGTACTGATATCTTTTTTCAAACTCACTACGGTGAATGAAAAAGCTCCCGATGAGATATATTCCTCGATAGTGGTGTACACCTTTACACCCCAAGTTCTGCTAAGAGCTGCTGCCATTTCCTTATTCCTGACAAACATGGCCCCAACGGTAAACCGCTCCGGCAGTTCTCGGGCGATCCTTAAATAGAACTCCGCACGCCAGCCCCCGCCCACCAGTCCAAATACTACTTTATCCATACCTAATTCCCCTTCACCCTTAATATCTTGGTCAACCCACGCAGTAGAATTATTCTCCTCTCGTCCCTCCTTGTTCCTTCATATAGTTCCAGCGCTGTTCTTCATATTGGTTCTCCAACATTTCCCGCTCTCTCCGCTCCAAAAAATCACGGTTATGGCTCTCCTTCAAGCTCGCTTCATCCTCGTAAATCCTCCATAGATCGGAGAACAGATAATCCTTAATTTCTACGAAAACCCCATCCATCCTTCCCCCTTGCCAGAGCAATCCGGCAGAGGTCCGAAGCACTATACGCCCATCAGGAGTGGCCGCCTTTTGTCCCAAGCGGATATGCATCAGCATTTGCCCGAACGTATACCATTCCATAGTAGAATTCCCCCTCGAATTTAGATTGAAAACACCTGACGGGAAGACTATAATCATCTTGAATAACCATTTATTACCTGTAAATGCGAACCATAAATCCTTCAAAAAAGCTGATGACAGGAGACAAAACTATGGATTGGCTGCATGATTTCGATGAAGAGCTCCGTTTGGTATTTAAGGACTGCAGCATCATTATTTCAGGATTCCCTGAACCGATTCGTGCCCAAGGACTATCCTATCTCGAACAGTTTAACGTGTTTAGTACAGGAAGCCACAAAAATTACATCTGTTATCTGCTTCCCTTCTGGCTTAGGGACGGCTATGGTCTTACGGATGCGGAAGTCCGGCAACTGTCGGTGGGCAATGTCTTTTGTATGCTGTATTTCTTCATTCAGGATGACTTGATTGACAGCAGCGAGGACAGTGCAGCCCGCAAGCTCCCGCTTGCCAATCTGCTGTATGTTGAATTTCTCAACAGATACAGACCGCTATTCCCGTCGGACTCACTCTTCTGGCTCTGCTTCAACCGTTATATCCTGGAGTGGGCTGACAGTATGGCCGGTGAGGCGCATGGGGATTATTTTCTGAATGACCGCCTGAAGATTGCTCACAAAGCCAGTCCGCTGAAGCTTACCAGTACAGCTGTCCTGTTGTATTCCGGCAATGCTTCATTGATTACGGAAGCGGAAGATGTACTCCACACGATACTGCTGACGCTGCAAATGCTGGACGACTACGAGGATTGGGAGCAGGATCTTGCCGGGGGGAGCTACAACTGTCTGCTGTCACTGGTCTGCTGTCATTTCAACACTCAAAGGGAAGCGCTTACCAAAACACAGGTCAAGGATTATATTTATACCACAGGCGGACTTGCCGAGTATGCCGAGACGGCATTATCCAATCACAGAAAGCTGGAGCATTGCCAGCTCAACTCCCCTCATCTCATATCCTTCCACCAGATGATGGTTAAGAATCTGCAGCACATGGCCGCAGCCATTGAAGCCGAAAAGCAGCTTTTGCAGCACGGGGGTCTCAGCTACTGGTTATCCAAACATATTAATCTGTAAATAGGAAATAGGATGTAGAATAATAGATTGGGCTATGCTATACTGATCAGGAAAATATAACCATTTTGGGAAGGGTGATTATTTTGTCAGAAGCAATTCTCCGAAATCAAGTGATTCAGAAGGCATGGGAAGATCCGGGTTTCAAGCAAAGATTACTCACAGATCCAAAAGCAGCCCTCCAAGAAGCGCTAGGCATTCAACTTCCCGATGATATTACACTCAAGACCGTTGAAGAAGGATCCAACGAGTTCTACCTGGTTATCCCGCCTAGTCCGGCATCAGGTGTAATGAAAACGGATTTTAACACACTTAGCACCTGGTAATACTACACAGCACCTGGTAAGCCTACACAGCACCTGGTAAGCCTACACAGCACCTGGTAATCTTAACCAAGCTTAGCTTCATAGGAGCCAGAACCATCCGGCGCTTCTGCCAAAGGCAGAGTGGTAATGGATTCGGTTCCGGCTCCTTTTGTGCTTATGAAGCGGACTTCGCCCCCCATCGCCTCAATAATCCGGAACGTCACCATCAGTCCGAGTCCCGTTCCTTTGGTCTTGTTGGAAGAGAAATAAGGCTCTCCCAACCGGCTCAGAACCCATGGATCCATCCCCGACCCGTTGTCCTTGATATGAATGAATGCTTTATCTCCTTTGGCATAGGCCGTAATATGAATGCTCCCATCCTCTCCCAGTGACTCAATACTGTTCTTGATAATATTAATGAATGCCTGCTTGAACTTGGAGGAATTGCCCTTCACCCATAAATTTCCGGCGACCTCAAGCACCATCTTGCCTCCGTTCAAATGGCATAGCGGCAGCAGGATACTCTCGATATGCTTACATTCATCCTGGACACTGAGCAGGGAGATCTTCTCGAATTCGGGTTTGGCAAATGTAAGAAAATCCGTAATGATATTGGATGCGCGATCCAGCTCGCTGAGGGCCATGAATAAATACCGTCTCTCATCACCGCTCGACTTTTCGCTTAGAAGCTGCAGAAACCCTCTTGTCACCTGCAGGGGATTGCGCACCTCATGCGCCACCGATGCAGCCAGCTCGCTGATAATCTCCATTTTTTCGGACCGCTGCAATTCGTTGTTGAACAGCTCCAGCTCCCGTGAATATTTGACAACCTGCTGATGGTTCAAAGCGAGACGGCGCCCAAGGATGATGATCAGCGAGAGAATGAACACCACCAGCGCCCACTTCCAGTAGATCAGATCATAATTGCCCTGCCGGATGTAATACCACACCAGCTCACCCGCCCCGGTCACGGCAGCAGTACCAAACCCGACGGCAAAGGTGATTGCATCCTTGTTCCCCCGCAGAGAGAACAGGACGACACAGGCGGTCAGAAGGATGAACTGCAGAATCATGATAATGCCGATCACGGAGGCAGACACAAAATAATAAAATTCCACCAGCCGGTTGCCCGACAGGTAATTCACAATCAGACAGACCATGCAGAACATGGAGTACACCACCTGAAATTTACGAAAACGGCGGATGATTCCACGCTTGCCGCTGCCAAAAATTTTCTCGAATAAAAAGGTTAATGCAGGCAGAAGCGACAGCAGTGCCAAATCGAAAAGCACGACGCTAAGCGGGCCTAAATAACTGAAGAAGGTGTAGGTAAAGGGAGAATAAGTAATGGATAGAATCCCGGTGGAGGCGATAACTATGGACAGGGAAGCCGCGATAGGGAAATATTCCTTGTTCAAGTAAAATGAGCAAACAAAAAGAACGATAGCTACGAACAGAAAAGCGCCGCCCAAGACTACATCGACCAGTCCGTTTTTTGAATAATCCTTAATCAGGAGACTATGCTCACCCAGCAGCACTTTATCTTTGATTCCGATGCGGTCTTGCAGGGTCTCCGTCCATATGTATAAGGTTTTGCCGTTGTCTTGGGTACTAAGGGGGATAAGCAAGGAATAATTGTCATGGATGAAGCTGCGGTCGCCCTCCAGAATGAGACGGTCCCCTGCATACACCTTAACATGCAGCGCGTATAACGTATTAATGTAGACCGCAGGCGAAGTATACCCGTTCTCCGGTAACGTTATTCGCGTCCACGCGGAGGAAATTCCCTTGGGAAGCTCAGGTGTACCTTGCAGAGCGTGGACCTCCATCCATCCCTGCTCGTCCGCAAGCGGAACCTCCCGGCCTGTCTCCCCGTCCGGGCTTCCCCATTTCATCTGCCAGTTTGTGATTTCTGTGGAGCCATACCGACCTTCTGCCGATGCCTGAAGCACACCACAAGCCATACAAAGTACGAATAGAACTACCGATAGATGTAGAATTCTAGCGAACAAGCGCATGCGAGCACCTCAGAAGTAAATTTCAGAAGCTATTGTTCTGTTATTGTTAGTACTTCGCCCCATCTACAGTCCATCCCTTCAAAAAAACGGAATTAACCAAAATAATTCCTATTTATTTGCGGACGATGGTAATTTAACAATCACCTGGGTGCCTTCACCTTTACGGCTCTCAAATTGAATGGAGCCGTTCATAGCTTCAATAATCCGGAACGTCACCATTAGGCCAAGCCCGGTCCCCTTCTTTTTATTCGAATAATACGGTTCACCCAGATGCGCCAGCTCGCTCACTTTCATCCCTTCCCCGTTGTCCTGCACACTGATAATGACATGCTCGCCAGACTTCCATGCAGCAATAGTAATCAGCCCATCTTCCTCAAGGGATTCAATGGCGTTTTTGATCAGATTGATAAAAGCCTGCTTGAACTTGGAGGTGCTGCCCAGTACCTGGAGTCCGCTCTGGAGCTGAAGCTTGATGGCCCCTCCCTGCATGTTGGCCAGCGGTACCAGAATGCCCGAGATATGCTTAAGCTCCTCCGCTACCTCAAAGCTGTCCAGTGAATCAGGTCCAGGCTTGGCAAAGGTCAGAAAGTCCGTGATGATAAGCGAGGCTCTGTCCAGCTCTTCTAAGGCCATTTGCAGGTATTCCTTCTCCTTCTTGCCGGAGCGTTCCCCCAGAATCTGCAAAAATCCGCGGGTAACCTGCAGGGGGTTACGTACCTCATGAGCCACCGAGGCCGCGAGTTCGCTAATAATCTCCATTTTCTCCGACCGCTGCAGATCATCATTGAATCTCTCCAGCTCCCGGGAATATTCCAGTGCTTGTTCATGATTGCTGGCGAATCTTCTGCCCAGAATGATAATAAGCGAAAGGACAAACACAATAACCCCCCACTTCCACCATTGCAAGTGATAGCTGCCGTTGGCATAGTACAGAACCAGCTCCGTTAGTGTCAATAGAGCAAATACCGAGAACCCGACCGAGAAGATCACCGCATCGCTATTCCCCCGGAATGCAGCCTGAACAGCCACGTACAACAAATAGATCACTTGCATCATCATCAATAGACCCAGAATATTTACGGTGAAGATTCTATAGATTCCGTCTAACCGGTAAGACATCAGAGCGTTGATAACCAGAAATAGTACACAGATTAGAGAGTAGCCCAGCTGAAATTGACGCAGCCGCATAATCAGTCCATGCCGGCCTGGACCAAAGATTTGCTCAAAGTAAAATGTAAACGACGGCAACAGTGTCAATAACGCCAGATCGAAGCATATCTCTATCCAATGTCCCCGGGTGTGCAAAATAATCGGCAAAAACGGCGAATAAGTGATGAACAGTATGCCAAAGCAAACAATGACCAGAACCAGAAAAAAACCGCCCTTGAAGAAATCCAGCTTGAGAAACAGCAAACAAACCATCAATGCCGCACCCATAAATAAAAAAGCAACACCAATCACAATATCCGCCAAATCCTGCTTCACATAAACAGCCAGCAGTTTGCCGTAGCTTCCTGCTGTGATTGTGCCATCAACCCCAAAGTCCTGACCGGTTCCGCTGCTCCACAGATAAAGCCGGGAAGGCTCCCCGGCGCCAGACAAAGGGATCAACACCTTGCTCCCATTATAATTCACTACATCCTGAGAATCATAAATGAGCTTATTATCCATATAAGCCCTGAGATTATTCCCATAGACCTTATCAATCAAAAGGGCCGGGTTTGCCCCGGTCTCCGGGAGAGAAAAGCGAAACCAAACGGCTGTAGCCCCTGCTGGAGCCAGGGGTCTGGCAGATTGCCCGGCAACTGAGATCCAATCCCTGTCAGGGGCCGAAGCTGCTGCAGCAGGATTGCACAGTGCTGAGTCTTCCCATTTCAACTCCCAGCCTGGCAATAAGGTTCCCGCCTTGCCGCTCCACTGTGAGGCAATAGCCGTAGGCACTATAACAATCAGCAGCAGCATTGTGAAAATAACTGCCGCTGCCTTTGTTGATGAAAACTTCATTGTGGCACCTCAGTAAATCTTTAGTTGGATTTATGTAGTCCATACAACTCTTATTTTCGACAACCTTCGCATTTTACCTGCCTATTCTTGCAAAAATCCTCGAAAAAAGACGTTATATCTCAGCTTATAAAATGAACGCTCCCTTCAATAATGGTTAATCCATCAGCAGAATGATTATATTAAGCATAGGCAGGGGAAGGCATGAAGATTCGCCGCAAGAGATTAGGGTATAGAATTACTATAGTACATGAGGCCAAAAGTAATCACGCCAAAAGGAGCTGAACTACGATGGGTAATGAATTTAATAAGACTGAAGCCGACTTTGTATATGAGCGTTATAGTAAAATGGGCGGAGCTTCATCCGAGCAGGATATCCCGCTTGAGGAACCCCCGGTCCACGAGAAGCCTGTCGATTGGGATGGTGTGGTAGATGACGGCTCCGATCCCGTCTTGGAGGGTGATCCTATTCTTGCTGCCGATATCGACCTCAATGCTCCTGAACCCGCACTTGGACGCCGGGCAGACAGAGTCACCCGCATGACTTCTCCTCCGCCATCCGAGCGGGACGAGGTGCTGGAATCGGATGCCATATTTGCTGCTGAAGCTGCCGGACTGGCCGGCAATGCGATTGATTACGCCGATGATGAAGAGCTTATAGATGACGATGATGAAGAGCTTCCGCTTGAAGATATTCCCGATGCCGATGAGATTGAACCTGGAACAGCCATTGATCCGGTCTCCCCGCCAATCGATGTCATGCCGGGTACAGATGTTCTGAATGGCTCAAATGGTGAGGATGAATAACACCGTTATTTTTCGCATTGACTTTTTCACATGATGTCCTTAATATTGGTTGTAATTCAATACGGCGATGGAGTTCGCCATTAACCGTCTCTAGAGACTAATGACTCCTACCAGCAGTCCATTCGCTGGTAGGAGTCTGTTTGATTTTAGGGAACCATGTTGTGGCATCATTATTTATTGGGGGCTAGGAAGATGAGAGCAGTGTACGCACGGTGGCAGAAGCTTATAGAAAGGAGCAGTTATTGGGCCCTATGGGGTACTTTTATGAAATGGATTGTACTTGGCGGCGTTGTCGGTATGCTGTCCGGTACAGCCTCAGCCATTTTCCTGAAGAGCTTGGATGCAGTGACAGAAGTACGCTTGAATCACGCCTGGCTGCTGTATTTGCTCCCGCTGGGCGGAGCTTTGGTAAGCTATCTGTACATGCGGTACGGCAAAAACAGCGGTAAGGGGAATAATCTGATTCTTGAGCAGATTCAGCAAGGAAATGAGACGATTCCGCTGCGGATGGCTCCCCTGGTCCTGTTCGGAACACTCGTCACCCATCTATTCGGAGGTTCCGCGGGACGGGAAGGAACGGCTGTGCAAATGGGCGGAAGTCTGGCGGAAGCCTTCGGCAGGCTGATCCGCATCAATTCCCTTGACCGTCAAATTCTGCTTATGTGCGGAATCAGCGGCGGGTTCGGCTCCATTTTTGGAACACCCTTGGCTGGAACACTGTTTGGTCTGGAGGTCATCGCCATCGGTCTGATCAGCCATAAGGCACTGCTCCCCTGCTTCACAGCCAGCTTTGTCGGAGATATCGTGACTACCCGTCTATGGAACGTACATCACATCCATTATCAGGTAGATGCCTTTCCGGCGCTTTCCATGATTGTACTGCTCAAAGTCATCCTGGCCTCCGTTCTGTTCGGACTTGCCAGTATTGCATTCAGCGAGCTGACCCATTATCTGAAAAGAACCTTCACCCGATTAGTGAAGAATCCTATGTTCAAAAGCGCGCTCGGCGGGTTCATCATCATTGCCTTGGTCTATATTGCCGGCACCAGAGATTATCTGGGTCTCGGGATTCCTCTGATTCAGGATTCGTTTCAGACGGATGTTGCCCCCTTCGCCTTTCTATGGAAGCTAATTTTCACCTCATTTACCCTGGGAACCGGATTTCAGGGGGGAGAAGTGACTCCGCTCTTTGCCATAGGTGCCACGCTGGGGAACAGCTTAGCCGGGTTTCTTCATCTATATGCGCCTTTTCTGGCCTCGCTGGGATTCATTGCCGTCTTCTGCGGAGCGACCAATACACCGATCGCCTGTTTTCTAATGGGAATTGAACTGTTCGGCTCCGGTGGGGCAGTCTATATGTTCATCGCTTGCCTGGTAAGCTACCTGTTCTCCGGACATTCAGGCATCTATACGTCCCAGCAGATTGGAATATCCAAAAGTGAGTGGGTCCGCATTCCTGAAGGTACCACACTGGGAACCGTCAAGCAGCTGCGCCAGGCAAATAAAAACGGCTACGATGGTCCTTAAAAAGGATAGCATCAAAAACACCGTCCGCTGAAGAGTTGCCTTCAGGCAGACGTCTGTCAACAGCTTCTGTTATTAATTGTCCAGTATCACCATTTGTCCGGTGCCGTGGTGGGTGGCTGCGACTTTCGCCTCCAGCTTGCGGGTCTTGACCAGCACTGCCGCCATGAGGAGCATCACACCGTTAATAACAAATATCCAGCGGATTGGAAGAAACGCACCCAGCAGTCCGCCGATAATCGGTCCGGCCATGGTTGCCAGCTGGGTGGCTGCCTGATTCAGACCGAAGGCCCGGCCGCGGAAGCCAGGGTCTATCACCTGCACAATCATCGCGTTCACCGAAGGTAGCACACCGGCATAGAACAAGCCGTAAGCAAATCGCAGGATGGCAAACTCTACATAGCCCGATACAAAATACTGCAGAATATTGCCGATACCTCCGCCGACCAGGCCGATGAACAGAATGAATCCAAAGCCCTTGCGGCTGCCGATACGCCCCCACTGCGGAGCCATAATTACTGTGGCAATCCCTACAGCAGAGAAGACGATGCCGGAGCTTAGGGTGGCGCTGTTCCTTGAAACCCCCATGTCGAGCAGATAGATCGGCAGCAGCGGTTCCAGGATCATCACGGAGAAGGTCGCCAGCCCTGCCAGCAGCAGCAGCGTCATAAACGCGGGATTCGCCCGCGCCTCCCGGATATCATCACGTACATGCGATCTTGGTGCCGACCGGTCATAATTCTCTTCCTTTGCAAAAAAGGTGGCGATCAGCGCCGATACCAGCACAATCACTGCCGAGAACAGAAATGCGCTGCGGTTGCTGGAATAATAGCTGACTACGCCGCCGATCAGCGGGCCAATAATGCTTCCGGTAGCCCCCGCTGTAGACATAATACTGAGCGCATAACCTGTCTTGTCTTCCGGGGTATTGGTGGCGACCATCGCAATGGCTGCCGGAACAAAACCCGCCAAAAGTCCCTGAAAAATACGCACGATAATAAACACATATGGATCATGCACGAAAAAATTGATCAAATACAGCGCCGCCAGGCTGAAGCCCGACCGGATCAGCATCGGCTTGCGCCCGTATTTGTCGGCGAGCGACCCCCAGTAAGGTGAGATCAGCGCACTGGCGAGAAAGGTAATGCCAAAGCTGAACCCTGACCAGATTTCCAAATGATTCGTAACACCCAGCTGGTCGCTCAGAAAGATCGAGAGGAACGGAATCGAGATCGAATATGCTGTACTGCAAAAAAACACCCCTACCCAAAGCACGATCAGGTTCCGCTTCCATGAAAAACGCATGCTGCACACGTCCCTTCTGAGTATTCTTGGAAGCATCATCCTTTCATTGTAACTCTCATACAGGGATGTGCCAACCAATACCGTCCCTTCATTTTGCAAGGAGCAGGACAAACGGGGTATGATAGGGTAGATGAACTACGATAATTATAGATCAAAGGAGCGATTAAGAACGTGAAGCGTACAAGAAGAAATCCCGTCATCCTGCTGCTGATGATGAGCCTCCTGCTGGTGATTGCCACTGGCTGCGGTAACAAGCCCGGGAATAACAACAGTTCAGCCAATAGCGGAAACAGCAGCAGTGCAGCGGGTAATACATCGGGCAATGCAGCGAGTCCTGCTCCTCAAGAGAGCGCTGCGGCACCGACTGAAGGTGTGCCTGTGGCAACCGCCAGCCATCCGGTAGTCACGATAGAGATGGATAACGGCGGCATCATTAAGGCCGAACTGTACCCTGAGGTCGCTCCTAATACCGTCAATAACTTCATCTCTTTGATTCAAAAAGGCTTCTATGACGGAACAATCTTCCACCGCGTCATTCCAGGCTTCATGATTCAGGGCGGAGATCCGGATGGCACGGGCACGGGCGGACCAGGCTACGGCATCCCAGGTGAATTCACAGCGAACGGCTTCACCAACAATCTGGCGCACACGCAGGGCGTACTGTCGATGGCAAGAAGCGAGGATATGAACTCCGGCGGCTCCCAGTTCTTCATTATGGCTGCTGCGTATCCAAGCCTGGACGGCCAATATGCTGCTTTCGGGAAGGTTACCGAAGGCCAGGATGTAGTAGATGCCATCGTGAATTTGCCCCGTGACAGCTCAGACCGTCCGGAACAACCGCCGGTCATGAAGAAGGTCACCGTGGATACGCTAGGCGTAACTTATCCGGAACCGCAAAAGGTACAGTAGGCTTTTTCCAGGCTACATCTACTCATGAATCTCCGGCACATATGCAAAAAGCCTCTTTTCCCATCCCGGAAAAGAGGCTTTTTACTATATCCGCAGCTGTTATCTTCTGCTGAGCACATGGTGACTGTCACGCAGGAATGTGCTGCGGCTGTTCCGCAGCAGGTTGATGCGCTCTTGAGCCAGATGATCTGCCGCCGCATAAGCAGGTATTCCACTGGTAGAGGAGATTTCCAGCACCCGCGAAATACTGTCATAGATTTTGGCAATCTGCTTGAAGGCGCGTTCCTTATTGTATCCGTTCAGTTCATCAGCCACATTGATTACACCGCCCGCATTAATGACGTAGTCAGGAGCGTATACGATTCCCATCTCATGTAAGGTGTCTCCATGACGCGGTTCTTTCAGCTGATTGTTGGCAGCACCGGCGACAACCTTCGCCTGAAGAAGCGGAATCGAGTCATCATTGATCGTCGCGCCGAGGGCGCAGGGCGCATAAATATCACTTTTGACAGAGATGATGTCTGCAGGATCAACCGCTCTGGCCCCATAGGCCTCTACCGCCCGCTTCACCGCTTCTTTGTTAATATCGGTTACAATCAGCTGTGCACCTTCCTCATGCAAATACTTGCACAGTGTGAAGGATACATTGCCGACACCTTGCACTGCAACGGTCTTCCCTTCCAGAGAATCGCTGCCAAAAGCCGCCTTCGCCGCTGCCTTCATCCCTTGGTATACGCCAAAAGCCGTAGCCGGGGACGGATTGCCGGAAGAACCATAGGTTGCCGAAATCCCGGTCACATAATCCGTTTCCTGATGGATGATATCCATGTCCGCTTCCGTGGTGCCCACATCTTCGGCTGTAATGTAGCGGCCGTTCAAACCTTGTATGTATCTGCCGAAGGCACGGAACATCGCCTCGTTTTTGTCTTTTTTGGGGTCCCCGATGATTACCGTCTTGCCGCCGCCCAGATTGAGCCCGGCTACAGCATTCTTGTAAGTCATTCCTTTGGACAGCCGGAGCGCATCTACAATCGCGTCCTCCTCCGAAGCATAGGTCCACATTCTTGTTCCACCCAGTGCGGGACCCAGTGTTGTGTCATGAATGGCGATAATGGCTTTAAGTCCCGATGCCTTGTCCTGACAAAACAACAGTTCCTCGTAGTCGTCCCGCTCCATTGCTGCAAACAATTCCATTGGTCTCATTACTCCTATCTCTACTTTTTTCATGTTATGTTTCATAACAAAGCTAGTACTTTTAGAGAATATTGTCAATGTGTTTTATCCTTTTCATCCCATGAAAATAAACTTATTTCCAGTATTGATCCGGACGATATTCGATTTCCGACTGCACAGTGATCTTCAGACATCTGGAAGAGCTATCATAGTTCACTGGATTATCCCCGACATAATACCAATGTTTGATGGCAGGGCCAGCTTCCGGTTCTTCGAAACGGAAAACATTCAGTTCGCTCTTCAGCTCCACAACCGCTTGTCCTTTCTCGGCAGATACCCCACACAGAGTGATCAGGGTCAGACCTCCCTGTTGGTCAAAGGTGTAGGACACTCCTTCTGTGCTGTTGACCAGCATACGTCCGGTTACAGAATGTTTTATTAGAACTCTCTCCTGTTCCATCGCTGTTCCCTCCTTGTGCGAATATACAAATATTAGGGCAGATCAATCAGCATGACAAAAGCATCTTCACTCGCGACAAGACTCA
The DNA here is from genome assembly GCF_001909045.1 of Paenibacillus sp. P3E. NCBI lineage: Bacteria > Bacillati > Bacillota > Bacilli > Caryophanales > Paenibacillaceae > Paenibacillus > Paenibacillus sp. P3E. The sequence goes on from NZ_LVWH01000162.1 coordinate 61,730, forward strand.
GCCCGCTAACCTCTTCGATCCGAGCAGAATCTCCGGAATGACGAAGCACATTTCCGCCCAGCTCAATCTGCCCCTCTATTAAGTAAACATATATCCGCCGTCCGGGATTTTGCTGATGTTTCAGCTGCTCTCCGGCTTTCACCCGGCCCAGATAGATCGTCATATCCTGAGCGATCCCCACAACCTCTTCTGTACTCACAGCCGCTACTACAGGCAGCAGTTTTCCCTCAAGCTTCGCGGGATCAAAACGGCCAGTACCGTAGGAAGGTGCTGTACCCCGGGTACGCGGCATGAACCATAACTGGAGCAGCCTTACCGGTTCCGACTCCGAGGGATTATGCTCGGTATGGATAGCCCCCGTACCTGCCGACATCCGCTGGATGCCGCCAAAAGTTGTCTCAACCACATTGCCGAGGTTGTCCTCATGCCGGAGCGTGCCGGACAGCACAATGGAGACAATCTCCATATCGCTGTGCGGGTGAGCACCAAAGCCTCTTCCCGGAGCGATGATATCATCATTGCAGACGCGCATGGGCCCAAAAGCCGTGTTGGCAGGATCATAATAATCACCGAACGAAAAGCTGTGCATCCCTTTCAGCCAGCCATGGTCAAAATGATGGGCGGATTCCGCCGGGTATACTCGTATCATGTGATCCCCTCCTGAGATAATTCATGGATCAATCCAGCTAATCCTAGTGTAGCAGAAAGCGCCGGAAACCAGAAATGAACAGCAGCCCACAAGATTCCGACCAACAAAAAAGGCATCGTCCTCGATCAAGGAAGATACCTGATCTCCAAAAGAACCGGCCTCACCATCCCCATAGGGACAGCGAAACCGGGGTTTAGAGCGTCTTGCAGTAAAACTGAGATATCCGTAAATAAGAGGATGTCCGTCCGGCTTATGCCTGGAAGCCGTTCCAGTAAGCAATCTCTTCCAGCGGCAAGCGGCCTGTTGGCCGTCCTTCCACTGAAGCCTTGCCAAGCGCAATCAGCATCACCGGAATATAACGGTCAGAGATCTGGAACAACTCTTTGAGACCCGCAGGGTCAAAACCACCCATCGGCACCGTGTCATAGCCTCTGGCTCTGGCTGCAAGCATCAGCTGCATGGATACCAGCCCGCCGTCTACCAGGGCTATGTCCTCCAGCTTTTCCTTCGGCAGGCTGGAATAGCCTTCACGGCTGCGTTTGGCCATAGCGGCAGCAACATCCTCCGGCATAAGCCCGTTAGCACTGGCATGACCATAGATTGCTTCCGCGTTGCTGTAAGCTTCCGTATCTCCAAGTACAGCGATCACCGCCGAAGCCTCCGTTACTTGCGCCTGATTGAACGCGACAGGCAGTAACTTCCCCTTAATTTCCTGATCAGTAATGACGATGAACCGCCATGGCTGAAGATTGGAGGAAGATGGAGCCAGGGTAGCCTCTGCAAGAAGCTCCTTGATCTCCTCATCTGAAATCTTCCAGGAAGGATCATACTTCCGCACCGAACGCCGTTCCCGAATCACCTTGCTGAATTCCTGTTCTACTTTCAGTTCTGCTGCCATAACTTATTCCTCCTCTTCCTATCCCTGTTTTATTGTCATGCGTTTAACTGTGATTTAATAAGCACAGTATAATTCATAAAAAAGCACCCTGTCAACATTCCGTTCGGCGCACAAGATCTGCCAGGGTATACTTCTGCAGAACAGCTACTGCACTCTGATCCATCTCTTCCAGAATGTCTCCGCATGCGCCTTTCATCTGCCGCCCAAAAGCGTTCTCGCACATCGTCTCATTCACAGTATTGCTGCGCACCCCGCAGGCCTCCATGGCGCTGTATATTTCAGCCAGCGTCAGGTCTTCCGGGGAACGGTTCAGCATGTAGCCGCCATCCCGCCCTTCACGGGTCACCAGAATGTGTTCCTTGGTCAGCTTGGCCAGAGCTTTTCTCAGAACGGTGGGTTCGGACGACAAATGCCCGGCAATTTCACAGCTGGAACAGGTATTGCCCTCTTTACGGGCCATAATCACAAGTGCCTGCAGAACCAGACCAAACGATTTATATTGAAGAGCTCCGCTGTTTCGTGTTCTAGTCATATTCCTCCGCTCCTTTACACTTCGATGTAAGCTTAAGTATAGAGTCTGCGGGTCCTTTTGGCAAAAGGATTCACCTTCTGCTGTAATTATGCTGTCCGCTAAACCATGGAAATCTGCATTTTAGAAACGATTACCTTTCTCATTAAACATATAGGAGTATTCCACGGAGTTGAACCAGAAGCTTCCCTTCTTTTCGGAAATAAGTTGCTGAGATAGCCTATATATACAAAAACCGGCTGCGGGCCTCCCATAAAGAAGGCACACAGCCGGGCTGTGTCATAACTCTATCCAATGAATTGCTGAATAACTCCGCTTACCGGGCCTGTCTGTTACAGCTTGGCAATGGTTTCAGTCAGAACTGGAACGATCTGTGATTTACGGGAAACGATACCCTTCAGAACAGCTTTGTTGTCGTCCAGCTTCACATTGTAAGCCTGCTCAACCGCACCTGCCACACGGCCCAGGGCCAAACCTACGGAATCATTGTTCAGGATATCTGTAACTACGAACAGGAAAAGATCCAGGCCTTTGTCATCAATGATTGCAGTCAAGGCTGCTTCCAGTTCAGCTTGTTTGGAGAGCACATCGTTCACATCTACAGCGTTTACCTGGGCAATCTCCACTTTGTATTCACCCATTTTGAATTCCTTGGCATCCAGGGAGATCAGTTGGGCGATACTCTTGTCGCTTAGATCGGCACCCGCCTTGAGCATGGCAAGACCGTAGCTGTCAGCGTCAACACCGGCGATGGCCGCCAGCTCGCGCGCAGCCGCCACATCCTGCTCGGTGCAGGTAGGCGATTTGAACAGCAGGGAGTCGGAAATGATGGCGGACAGCATCAGACCGGCGATATCCTTTGGAACAGCTACTCCGTTTTCTTTGTACAGCTTGTTAAGGATCGTTGCTGTGCAGCCTACGGGTTCAGCACGGTAGTACAGCGGATGAGCCGTTTCAAAATTAGCGATCCGGTGGTGGTCAATAACCTCGACCACACGGACCTGATCGATATCATTCGCACTTTGCTGGCGTTCGTTATGGTCAACCAGAATGACCTGTTTAGCTTCGCTTGCTACATTCTCAACCAGGCGCGGAGCCTGCACGCCGAAGTGGTCCAGCGCATACTGAGTTTCGCCGCTGACTTCGCCGAGACGAACCGGCTCAGCATCCCAGCCCAGTTCCTTCTTCAATGCCGCATAAGCGATAGCCGAACAGATAGTATCCGTATCCGGATTTTTGTGTCCAAAAATCAAAGTTTTTTCCATTTCCAATCTCCTTACTATGTTTTTTGTGAGAATAATATACCATACATTGATAGCTGCCCGCCAGATTGCGGACAAGAACCTGAAATTCATTACCTATTTGACTAAGCCAAGGAGGCACATCTGGTGCGCAGTCAATCCGGAACAGCCCGCTTGGTCTTGGGCAGCGGCTCGGGCACCTCTAAACCATCCAATGGTTCATTGTCCGAGAAGAGATCCGGATTGCTGCGCAGCATACGGCTTAGAATATCCGTTGTTGCCACTGTCCCGCAGATCATCACAGGCGCATCTCCAAAACGGCCTCTGCGCAGTGCTCCGCCTTGCTCAAGCACCCGCTCTACCTTCCAGAAATGCTGCGACCAGGAGAGTCCGCAGTGCCTCCGCGAAGGGACTGGAAGCTTTTCCCCGCCGGGTGTCACCGTGTACAGTTGCTCATGCTCATCCGTCATTCTGCCGGGAATATCGAGCCATTCTTCAATTCCGTGGATGAAGGTATTCCGCCGCAAATCTACACCAAGCAGCATAATGTCCGCCTGGCGGTCCAGAAGTTTGCCATAGACGGAACCGCGGGCACAAGGCGTATCCCAGCGCTCATCACCGGCGGTGAATGCAGCCGCATCCTTACCCAGTGCTGCTACAGAATGGGTCGGATGCCACGAACGGATAACGTCCGCCCGTTTCCGGAAGAGCTCCGGCAGGATGCCGATACACGAAGGGGACTCCTGGACGGAGAATCGCGGATTATCCGCATCGATATAAGACCAGGTATGCGTTGGGAGAACCAATAGGCCTTGTTTCATATAGGCAGAGAGCGCATCCAGTACTGTGTCTGCACCTCCCTGGACTTCCCCGATACTCTTCAGCGAAGAATGGACGAGGAGTGTCCCCTGCGGATCAATCCCCATTCCTTTCAGCTGCTCCATCAAGCTAATTTGTGTATGTATCATATCGCTCTCCTTTGCAGATAAGAAGAGAAGGGTTAACTGTCCCTGAAAGAGGCAGCTTCCTTAATCTCCAAGTATAGAAGGATCGTTTATAGTTGAAACCCTGCAGATCCTTGTATTTCAAGGTAATGAAATTCTTACTTGCCAATTATTCATTTTACTATTAAAATGTAAGTAACTTAATAATAATTATATACTTTACATCACATTCATAATAAACCCTGTTATCAGTACTTCAATCCATGCCTTTGAGGAGGAACTATCATGAGTTTAACATTAAAAGGTCTTCACCATGTATCGGCCCTAACCGCCAGAGCCCCGGAAAACTTCAAATTCTATACCGAGGTACTTGGACTGCGCCTGATCAAAAAAACAGTCAACCAGGATGACGTCTCCGTCTACCATCTGTTCTACGGGGACGAAGTAGGCAATCCCGGTACGGAAGTCACCTTCTTCGAGATTCCGAACGCAGGGCGCAACCGTGACGGTAATAACAGTATTTCCGCACTGTCGCTCCGGGTGCCGGACGATAAGTCACTTGAGTATTGGACCCAGCGGTTCGAGCAGTTCCAGGTGGAGCATGACGAGATCACAGATCGCGGAGGACGCCAAACGCTATCCTTCCGGGATCACGAGGGGCAGCGCCTGATTCTTGTATCGGATGAGCATAATCAGGGTGTTGCAGGCGGCAAGCCTTGGGCTAAAAGTCCGGTTCCGGCGGCTTACGGCATCCTCGGTCTGGGTCCGGTCCATTTGACCGTTGAGACGGCAGAGTCTTCCGCAAAAGTACTTGTGGATCTGCTCGGGTTCCGCCGTAAAGGCAGCTATCCTTCCCCGGTTGTCGGGCAGCCGGATGTCATTGTATTCGAGACCGGCGAAGGCGGCTCCGGCTCGGAGATCCATCTGGAAGAACGCAAAGATCTGCCTCAGGAACGGCTCGGACGCGGCGGTGTTCATCACGTGGCCTTCCGCGTAGACAACGCCGACGAGCTGAAGCAATGGATCGAGCGGATCGGCAGCTACCAGCTCCCGAACTCGGGTTTCGTGGACCGTTTTTATTTCCGCTCCCTGTACTTCCGTGAGCCGAGCGGTATCCTGTTCGAGCTGGCAACAGACGGCCCGGGCTTTGCCACGGATGAGGATATTGAGCATCTGGGCGAGTCCCTGGCCCTGCCGCCTTTCCTCGAAGCGAAGCGCGAGCAGATTGAAGCGCACCTGAAGCCGCTGGATACTCGGCAGCAAGCTTAATCCAGTGATTCGGCCGGATGCACGGCAGCAGGCATAATCCAGTGATTGGGCTGGAACCTGCACAGCTTACAAGGCGGCTGCACTCCGCTGCGGTTCTGGAAGACCAACTCAGCAAGGGAATTACTGCTGAACAGCTGCGACCTTTTGAAGGCGCAGCTGTTTTTTGTAAACAATAGGGATAATCAGCTCTCCGAGAAAGTGATGGTGAAGATATTGAAGCCCGGACGCGCAGTTGAAGCTTTGGCGGTGATGGACAGCGGGCTAGTCCCGCCCAGTCTGCCTGAGATTTTGACTGTAGTGGCGCTTACGGTCTGGGAAGCATTCTCCAGCCGTTTGATCCGCACATATTCACTGTACACAAAACCCATCGTTTCCAACGTCTCCTGCGTGGAGTAGGTAAAAGCCACCTTCTTCACCCCATCGGCGTCCGTATCCAGTGTAGTCGCAATCAGGGCATCCTCCGGAATCGGAAAATCCTTCGGCAGGTTCACCGGCCGCACTGTGCTCTCCACCGGGGGGGTTGTTGTCCCAGCGCCTGTTCCCGTGGCTCCTCCAGTCTCGGCGCCGCTGCCAATTCTCACTTTATAGTTCGCGGCATCATAAGTTATCGGTACTTTCAGGGCATCGGCGACTGAACGGACCGGCAAATACGTAATACCTTCGTAGGTGATCGGTGTTAAGGTTTTACCATTGCCATCTTTCAGCCAATAAGGGGTGCCATCCACCACCACACCAATACTGTGATTCAGATAGGCCTTGATCTGCTCCAGCTTGGCTCCTGCATAGACACCTGCCGATCCGGTGATTGTCATGCCTGCAGCGACAGCGGCAATTAGCCACTTTTTGTTCAAGTTGATCCTCTCCCATTAGAATTAAATAATAGAGTATGAGTATTGTATCTTAATATATTTAACACCTGGGAAAGTTTTCAATCTCAGGGCCATATAGCCGGACTATCGGATAATCTCCAAAAGCCCGGACAGCTCCCGGATCTCATAGGTTGGATGAATGCCCGGAGCGCCTTCTTTGCCCAGCGGGTTGAACCAGCAAGTGTCGATGCCATAGCCCATTCCACCCTGAATATCCGAGGTCAACGAATCACCGACAATCAGCACTTTGCTCCGGTCAGAGATCCCCAGCTTGTCAAAAGCATAATCAAAAATCCCCGCTTCCGGCTTCTGATAGCCTGTCTCTTCGGAAATAATGATCTGCTCAAAGGTATCACTTAGCGGCGAGCCCTGAATTCTGGACAGCTGTACATCCTTGATCCCATTGGTGATAACCGCAAGTCTGTATCCGCTCAGTTCCTGACACAGCTCCACCGCCCCCTCAATCAGGTACGTCCCTTCACCCAGAAACTTTAAATAGGCTTCACTGAATGCTTCAGGACTCAGTTCGAGCTTATGCGCAGCAAACAGCCGGTTGAACCGTTCAACCCGCAGCACAGCAGACGTGGTCCGTCCTTGCTCCAGATCTTTCCACAGTGCCCTATTAATTTCTTGGTAGCTTGCAGCATAATCCTCGGCGCCCGTAGGCAAGCCAAAATGGACAAAAGCATTGTACAGCGCCTTGCTCTCAGCCATTCCATAGTCAAACAGGGTATCATCGGCATCAAATAAAATGACCTCGTATTTCATATTCCCATATTCCCTCCTATTTCGAGTCTCGTCGACAAGCACCTGCCATCTGCGATATAATTCAGAGAGGCTCTTTCAAAAAATGTAACGGCGGTGATTGTCATTTTTTACGTTCTAGCGTTTCTGGTGTCCTTCTGCATCGTCTATTTGCTTATTCCTCCGCTTGGCAGGCTTGCTTTCCGGCTCGATTTTGTGGACAAACCCCGGCAGGACGTCGAGCGAAAAATACATAGGGAGCCCATTCCGCTGACAGCCAGCTATGCGATATTCATCGGATTTTTCATTACATACCTGCTGTTTACCCGTGATCTCTCGCTGGGTACACTCGCCCTGTTCATTGGCGGTGTGCTCCTGCTGACCATAGGCACCATCGATGACTGGTACAAAACCAAGGGCAAGGACTTCCCGGCGCTGCCGAAGTTCATTGTTCAGATCGCGGCTGCGATTCTGGTCTTTCTGTCGGGCAATGCGTTCACCGGATTCTTCAATCCCTTCTCCGGGGATTATATCTCGCTGCCGGTAATCCTGCAATTTGTGCTTACCATTCTCTGGATCTTCGGCGTGACGACTGTGATTAATTTTTCGGACGGTATGGACGGTCTGGCAGGAGGGCTGACGGCCATTTCCGCAGTAACTTTATTTGTGGTCGCTTTGGCCAAAGGGCAATCCGCCTCAGCCATGATGGCCATCACTCTCGTGGGTGTCACCATTGCCTATCTGCGGTACAACAAGGCCCCGGCCAAAATTTTCATGGGTGATGCAGGCGCCACCTTTCTCGGCTATATCCTGGCTGTAATTGCACTGGATGGTGCATTCAAGCAGGCAACGGTCTTGTCGCTGTTCATCCCGATTCTCGCACTGGGCGTGCCGATCTTCGACAATTTATTTGTCGTCATCAAACGGTTCGTGCAAGGCAAGTCGATTTATCAAGCCGATGCAACCCAGGTTCATTACCGTCTGCTCAAAGCCGGATTGAACCAGAAGCAGGTTGTTGCCGTCCTTTATCTGGCCAGCGTCTGCCTGTCGCTCTCCTCAATCATTCTGCTGCTGATCCAGACCTGACGCAGACTGGGATAGGGGTAAGGGCACAGTAATACAGCAAAACACCCTTGAACATCAAGGGTGTTTTGCGTTGAGTGCAGGTCTGCCGAATGAGCGCTACGAGTAGCAAAAGCGGCGACCTATGTAGTGCAAACACTACTTTTTAACGGATCGCTATACTCCATGAAACTTTGCTTATACAGCTACAGCCCCGTATCCGGCCAGTGGGGCGGAATCAAGTATTTTCCTGAATATACTCATACAGCCTGTGGTAAATAGCCACGATCTCCGGCATCGGCATTCGTACCAAGCCGCTGGACGAAGGAGCCACGAATTCCCTCACGCCATCTACGATCGGGGGCTGCTCCTCCTGAAACCCCCAGTCCGCCTTTGCTCTGCGGGTGAATTCCGTATAGACCCCCTTGCCTACAAAACAGGCGATCTCCGGGCGGTAGCGGGTAAGCTTGTCCCGGAGAATCTGACGTCCCTCCGCATATTCCCCACGGGTAATGTCCTCCGCTCCACGTGTCGGGCGGGCAACGATGTTGGTGAAGCCCAAGCCTAGCCGGAGCAGTTCTCCGTCCTCCGAGGCATCATAGAGGCGGGGCGTCAGGCCGGAGTGTTCGAGAATGCGCCAGAAATGATTGCGCGGATTGGCGTAATGATGCCCCAGCTCTCCGGAACGGAGACTGGGATTGAAGCCGATAAATACAATCTGCAAGCCGTGATCGAGGTGATCCGGCACTTCATCCATGGGACATCCCTCCTGTAAGCTGGAAGCTGGCGGTACCCGGCTACTCTTCTTCCCGTAAGGCAATACAAGCAGGTGGAACCGGCTCCGCCAGCCATACCTCATTACCCGCATAATAGAAGGTTACTCCCAAATGCACAGCCCTAACCGTATCCACGCTCAGCAGAACCAGCCTGCCTCTGCGGCTCCCGGCCAAGCTGGCAAAATGGAGCCCCTCTGACAAGTGTACATACTGCCTCCCCATCGGCTTCAGCCCTTCTTTCAGGATCGCGGACAATGCAGATTGATTAGTGCCATGATACAGCATAGGAGGCGGGGTTCCCGGCTCATATGTAAGCTTGGCATGACTGTGCCCATACCGCGCTTTTATACGCTCACCTTCAATGGCAAAGCGCTGCTTCTCGCTGTTTCGGACAACCTGACAGATGTCCTCTACAGTGATGCCGGCCCATTTCGGGGCGGCATGGATGACACACAGCAGATCCCCCAGCAGGCAGGAGCCGTCCTCAGGATCAAGGACCAGCCCATACGCTGACGGGGTATGCCGGAGCATCTTGGTCATAAATTTGCTGAGTGAAACCTCTGCATCTGGGTTCAACATTTGTTACACCTCATTTGGTCTTTGGTCTAACTTCACTGTTCTATGCTTAGAGCCGCGGGTCCACCGGATCGGATTCGAGTGAAAGGGCGGCAAGCACACATTCATGCACACGCTCCAGCGGCTCCTTGCGGATGAAGCGTTCCACAGATTCTACGCTCAGAGCGCATTCCATTAGGGCGTGGCGCTCTTTTTTGCTGGTTTTGCGCAGCTTGAGCCGGGACAGATTGTCCGGCTGCAGATAATCGATGCCATAGATAATGTGCAGGTATTTGCGGCCCCTGACCTTGATGGCAGGCTGAATGATCGATCTGCCGTTGCGGGCAATGAAGGTCTCCGGCTTGATCACGATGCCTTCATGTCCATCCTCTGTCAGCTCCTCCCACCAGCGGATGACGTCTGCTTCGTCTGCTTCACTGGTGATCGTCCGGTATTCTGTCTCCATAAAGAGCGGTGACAACCCGGCAAGCTCGCGGCTATGCTCCATGTGCCAGATATGGCTATGGTCAAAAAAGCTCTGCCCGCTGTGCGCCAGCGTATGGAACGGGGCAATCCGGACGCCGGCAAGGCCGTTTGTATCCCAGCAGTACTGCTGAAAAGCTTCGCGGAATACACGGGCGTTCTTCAGCTTACCCTCCATCTCCTGCACCCAGCCCGACACATCACGTCCGGCAATCTCAGCTTCGCGCAGCTTCTCCAGAACATGCTCGCGGTCCATGGCAGCAGCTTCGGCGACATGGGCATACTGGGTGGCGATCAGCTCACGCGCCTTCAGATTCCAAGGGATAATTTCGGCATCGAGCAGCAGCAGGTCCGTATTATGGCAGGCCCAGTAATCTGCTTGGTGCAAATCTGCATTCAGCCGGGACAGTACTACCGCTTCGGTATCCTTGTCAAAGAAGGCCCTGCCGGTACGGGTGTAAATCGTACCGAGTACTTCACTTCCCACATAAGGCACAGCAGCGGCTTCATCCCGGAACAGCAGCAGAACTGCGCGGCTGCCCATGTGTTTTTTCTCGGCAACCATTGTCCCCACGCCCTGCGAGCGGAAGTAGGCGATCGCTTCACGCGGGTGCTCCAGGTAAGCTTCATCGGCAGACACTGCCGGTGACGGACTCATCGTTGGCGGAATGTAGATGAGTTCCTCCATAGGAACAGTAAAATGTGATACCGTGTCTATTGCGGCTTTTACAAATTCACCGCGCACAGAAATTTCGCCATAAGCCTCTGTCATGACAGAATAACCTTCCACAAGCTTGCGCAGATTAGGGGGTGAGAATCTCCCGCGTTCCCAGCGGATCAGGGGACTGTCCGGGTCCTGCGCATAATCCCTATATGCCTTGACGCCGACAAACTGCTGCTCAGGGTAGCGGTAGGCCGTTAAAGAGCCTCCAAATACCGCACCTTGATCAATGTTGACCGTATCTTTCACCACTGCCGGGTATGGCCTTGGGTCATGTCCCCAGATAATTAGCTCTCCCGACTTGTGCTCTACATACCACTCCTTGCGGACAGGGGCGCCTGAAGCATCCATGCCGTCAGTATCTCCATAGCGGCAGAAATCCTGTATCCGCCTGGACTGCTTGCCGATATATTCATCCCGGATTCCGGCATGGGCAACCACTACACGACGTACACCCTCATGGCACAAGACCAGATGGCTCGGTGCAGACAGCAGAAATTGCTTCAGCTCTTCCCTCAGCATATCGGCTGCTTTTTCACCGGATTCACTTGCTAGCTGCGCAAGCTCCACCGCAACATTCTCATCACCATGGCTCAGGGTTACATTACGACCGCTGAGGTAGCGGGCAATCTTCCAGCCATGGTTGCTGTCGATCATGCGGGCGATTCCGGCATCGCAGTGCCTTTTCCAGAATCTCATCGTATCCAGCGATTTCGGCCCCCGGCTCATCACATCCCCTACGGAAATCAGCATCCTGCCATCAGGATGCCGGTAGAGTCCGGCATCATCCGGTACATAGCCCAGCTGTCCCAGCAGCTCCATCATTTCGTCATAACAGCCGTGAATATCTCCGATCACATCGATCCCATTGCCAATTTCAGCGACCAGCGGGTTCGTTTTGCGGGTAAACTGCACAGTTTCCGTTTCTTTGAGCATATAAGTGAAGTCGAAGCCTTCATCACGCAATCCCCGGAGTGAACGTTTGAACTGGACGAACTGCTGCTTCACACGCTGTCTGCCGCGCGGCTGGTCCCGATCTCGGTCCCGCTCAAGCAGCGTCTGCTCCGGAAGATCCAAAATCCAGGCGGCGCAAGGGATATCATAGGCTGCTGCCAAATCGATATATTTCCTGCGGTATTCGGGCTGCAGATGTGTCGCATCCACCACTGTCAGCTTGCCCAGGCGGGAGCGCATGGACACAACAGTATTCATCGCCTCAAAAGCCAGCTTCGACAGCAGCTGGTAATCATTGTAGAGGATATCCGCCTCCTCCCGGGAGCGTCCTTTCCAGTCGATATATTCAACATCACCTACAAGTGTCCGGTATTCATCGGAAGAGACGATCTCCGTCTGCAGTAGCACGCCTTCTTGCACAAGTCTGCGGAGCAGAGTAGTTTTGCCGCTGTTTGAAGGCCCGACGAGCACAACAATGCCTCCATGCGGGAACGGAATCACCCGCTGCCCTTCTTGTCTGTCCGTCATTACAACGCTTCCCCCTTCGTAAATATGGCCATCTGCGTCGGGTAACCATAATTCGGATCGAACTCGCCTATACCCTTTAGTTCTGCAGAATAATTATAGATCGGGGTCCAGCGGGAACACCAAGCGGCAAAAGCCTCTCGGCTCCACTCAAAGCGGTGATCCCCATGGCGCATCTCCTCCTGATCCATCTCATACACTGCGTTGTATTCCTTGTTCGGTGTAGTAATAATCAATGTACCGGGGGCATATTCGTGAAAAATCGTATCCATCACCCGGCCAAGCCGGTATTCATCGATATGCTCGATGACCTCGCAGAGAATCATCACATCCTTGCCCCGCAGCGATTCATCGTAATAAAAAAGTGATCCTGTCACCGGCTCAGGCACAGTAACACCGGACTTACCTTCCATCTTGGCGAAGCGGTCCATCGCCCGCAGCTGCGCTGAGGCAGAGGGCTCCACCGCCTTGATCTCATGCACCCCAGGCACACTTCCCAGCCTCGCCGAGAGCTTCCCTTCACCGGAACCGAAATCAACGATTCTGCGCCTGGATACAAGGCCCTCGACGATCTCTGCGATCGCAGCATAACGCAGATCATTCAGTCTGACTTTGGGCGCTTCTGCGGTTTCCATAGAGGGGTCTGATCCCAGGGCAACCGGGAATCCGGCGCCCGCTGTCCCCGCGGCTAAGGCTATGTTCGGCGTACGATTCTCTATCTGCTTGTCATCCCTGGTCATCCATCCTTCATACTGCTTGATCGCGCCGGCAAAGCGCAGAGTGCGCTTCAGAATCAGCCCGCGCTGCGGGTGATCCTCCAGCCACCCCTCTCCGTAGCGCCTGATTTTGTCTACCTCATCATCACTGATATAGTAATGCTTGTAGTCATCCAGCGCAGGGATCAGCACGAACAGCTGCCGGAGCGCTGTTTGCAGCGTCTGCATGCCTTTCAGCCGGATATACCGGACAGAGCTTCGGCTCTTCAGATCAAAGGCATAATCGGCATCGCCCCGTTCCAGCAGCACCTCATAGCCAAGAGCGGTGAACAGCTCCGTAAGCGTCCGGTCCGGTAAATTGGATGCTACAGGGCCTAAGGCCAGCTCCAGATTCAGCTTCCGTCCCACCCACGGCACATAAGCTTCCTTCGTCTTGCCGTTCAGTGCAGTACCCAGCGCGGAACGGATGTAAGTACAGAACAGGCTGCTCACCACAAATTCACGATCATTAATATACTGTGTAATATCATTGTGCGCCGAAGAATCGCCTTTTACCAGCTCAACCGGGTCCGGCGTGACATAAATGACTGCCTCGGCTTCCTCCTCGGAAGAGGCGGTAAAGACGATTCGCACGCGCGAATCTTTTTCCATCCGTTCATACAGGTTACTGGGGTTCTTGGCCAGCAGGTGGGACAGCATGCCCGCACCCGCACCCGTTGCTCTGATTGTTAAATGCATAGCGCCCATCTCTCCTTCTACGTTACTCGATTTTCTCTCTAAGGGATCCAGCGGCTTTCTCCGCCCCACACCTCAAGCAGTGCGGAACGGAACAGTTCGTCCAGCACGTGGTCCTCTACCCCGTTTCCTGGTCCAAACCGAGCCGCCGCTTCTTCAAAATGGCTGATCTGCTGCTCCAGATACTTGTTAATACACTCAAGCCGAGGCTCCAGGTTCAGTTCATCGCCTGACATTTTGCGGACCAGCAGCCTATCGACCGTTTCTCTCAGCTCCGTTCCTTCCGGAATCAGGTCTTTTACCAGCACTGTGAACTCCAGAGGGGGCACCTCCTGATACTTCTCAATCCAGGCACATGCCAGCATTGGCCGGAGAACGTAAAAATACTTCTTGATCTTAACCTCGCTGCCCTGAAGGTAAGTCCGGTAATTCCCGCGGGCCATATTCAGATAATGGTAAATGCAGGATTTGGGCGAAAATCCAAGCGGCGACAAGCGGCGGATTCTGTCTGCTACGGTATAGTTCTCTTCATAACGAATCGGGGATTGCAGCCACTCCAGGAGCGGCGGGTTGGATTTGCGGAAAAGGGTCAGCCCTTTCTTCAGATCCCATCCGTTAATATCCAGCAAGTCACTGATTGGACGCTCAATGACATCCCGCTGCCCGAAGATCGAGAGATAAGCTTCCGGGCGGCGCAGGTAAAGGAACCGCACATCATAGTCGCTGTCTTTGGAGGGGAAGCCCCAGGCCCTGCTGCCGGACTCACAAGCGTACAGGATACGGACATCCTCCTCGGATTCGATGGCGTGAAGCTCGCGGATAATGGATTGATGAATTTCAGACATGATGTATCTCCTCCAATCTTTTTCAAGATAAAAAGTCGAAAAAGGCCATGGACTCCATCGTCCATGGCCATGCTTTCGCCTCATGCATATTCAGGCAAATTACTTCCCGTGAACAAGATCACTTGCTGCTGCCGGAAATGAATCAACCGCTGCTAGGGCCAGCCTGCCGAACGAGGCGGACAGATAAATGGGAAGCAAATGGATAAGATTCGGGTACGATAGTTTTCCTTGTTCATTCATCTGTCCTGACCTCCTAAAAGTTTGGTTAGCATTACTTCGTAAGCATACGCTTAGCGATGTGGGCATCATAATATTTCCAAAAGCATAATCCACGGTTCCAGGTTCTGTCAACCCAGTTCTAGGGAATAAGTGCTTTAAGGCCTGGCGCTAAGTCTTCTTCATGCAGCGAAGCATAATCTATGAATCCGCCTTTATAGACCAGCTTTACCATATAATCGCCATTCTTGCCTGTAAAATTGCGCTGGCGGCTCAGAATATCGTTAATCTCTGTCGCACCCTTAACGATAACAGCACGGTTCTCACTGCGTGCCAGCTTCACATGTTGTTCAGCGTCAAACCTAGTCTCTTCAGGGAGCTTGCCGGCATAATCATCTTGGATCAGTTCAGCGGAGATGACATCTTGTGCTGTAGAACGGACCTTATCCGCATATCCCTTCTGAACGAGCCAGTTCCCCAGCTCATGAAAGGAAGGCTTCCAATCGAAGGCATAATAAAAACCATACCCTCTATGGTTGGGCTTGCTGTTCATCTGCGTAGTAGCGATCGGCTTCTGGTCGCCAGTCTGATCTTCATAGCTCATGTTCAAAATTTCCTGCTTCAATAGCCCGGTAAATTCCTTAACCTCCTGTGGATCAGAGATGGTAACAGCTTTATTGGTATAAATGGAGCCAAGGCGGATGCTCTCTATGTCCTCATCCAGTTGATATAGCATATATTCATTCTGTTTGAAGCCCTTGCTTTCCATAACCGACTTCATCTCCGGTTCAAATCCCTCACCCGGAATCCAGTACTGCCGCACCAGCTTGCGCCCGTTGTCCAGTTGATAGGCAAGAGTGAACATTCTGGCTCCAGGGGAATCGTGTATCACTGAGTCCTGATTCGTTGGCCGCATCGTTACGAGGGCATGGTGAAGTCTGCGGACCGCTTCAACGTACTGTTTATCGGTAGTGTAGAAATCCGGCTTAGCCAAAGGAGGATCTTGATTCACGCCGGATGAATCTACGCTTGCTCTGAAACTGTATACCCGCGGATAGGAATCGTCATTGTAAATCTGGTAATTACTTCCTGCATACACCCCCGTGATATGTTCCGCCGCGGGCACCCGGCTCTCATATCCGGTTAATCCGGATACCGGAATGTAGAGCAGCAAACCCAGCAGAATACCATACACTGCAAACTCCATTGGCACTTTACGCGTTAGGATCTGCCAGGTTTTACGGATAATCATCTCAGAAGCAATATAGCCCAGTATAGCCCCAGTAATATAACCGCAGATCATCCAGCCCAGCTGATGAGGTTTCACAGAGGTAAAATAAGTCCCCGAGAGAAGCATGGCGCAGAGCATGACACCCGCTTTGAATAGTGGATTGAAGTAGGTGAAGGCAATGGCCTGCCCTGTCTTCTCCCCGTGGCGATTTCGATACAGCACAAAGGATAAGGCGATGAATACAACCGACAGTGCCGCGTAAATGCATAGCTCTGCTACGCTAAAGATGTCATTTGTATAAGTGATAAGACGCAGCAGCGGTGACCAGATATACAGACTGTCGCTGGACCCGGACCATTGCGGGTAGCCATACAGATACGTATCCAAATGGAAATTGACCAGCTGAAACAATGCTGCCGGAAGAATGAGCAGAATATAAGTGATTATTCCCTGGAGCACTGTTTGCCCTGTGCATATGCCAACAAAAGTGCTGAACACAAAAAGGAACAGGGTAAGAATACTGACGATCAGGCACCAATTCCAAATATCTGCACCAGAATAGATGTACATATTGCCGCCCAGCGGAGTTACGATGGCGGTAACCGCTGCGGTTAGCCAGACTGGAAGCAGCAGAAGAACGAGTCCGCTCGCCATATGGGCAGTAAGCAGATGCTCCCGCCGCAGCGGAAGGCTATGCCACAGATCGGAGGCCATTTTGGACTGCAGGTAGCGGAACACGAACAAGCCTGCAGCTACAGGAAGAACGACGATGAACAGCCCCTGAATATCTCCTGCTACGCGGAACAGATTATCCACCTTCTGGGGCTGTGTACCTGAATTACCGCTCATGAACAGCTGCAACGGGAGTGAAAATAACAGGCCCAGGGTATATATGATTCCGATCCAGCCGTGCTGGCGCACATTCTGGCGGATTACACCGCTGTTAAAGAAGTATCGGCTGTGCGTCATACCCGGCATCCCCCATTTCATAAATAAAGATTTCCTCCAGCGTCAAGGGAAGCAGATCGAACACATACGGCTCATAGACATGAAAAGCTTGCGAAATCCGCTCCCGGTCGCCTTTTACGATATAGAGATTCACGCTGCCCCGCTGCTCTTGATGGAGAATTTGCAGCTTGGCCGCCAGTGCCGCCGCATGACGCTCATCCCGGAAAGCCACTTGAATCTTGTGCGTGTCCGCCTTCAGGTCATCGAGATCCTTCTCAACCAGCATCCGGCCGCCGTGCATAATGCCGACATGATCGCACAAATCCTCAATCTCCCGCAGATTATGTGAAGAGATCAGCACAGTGAGCTCCCGCTCAGCGACTTCCTGAAACAGCAGATTTTTGATCTGCCGGCGCATCACCGGGTCCAGCCCGTCAATCGGCTCATCCATGATGAGCACATCAGGTGTACAGCTTAGCGCGAGCCAGAACGCCGCCTGGCGCTGCATCCCCTTCGAGAAGCGGCTTAGCTTGCGTGCCGTATCCAGCCGGAACACTGTCCCCAGCTCCTCAAAACGCTTGTCACTCCACCCCGGATAAATCGAGCGGTAGTAGGCCGCCATGCTGTTGACCGACGCCTGCGGGAAGAAGTAAGGGCTGTCCGGCATAAAGATTAGGCTTTGCTTCACCTCCGGGTTCTCAAACACCGGTTTGTTCCCAATGCGGACCGTTCCCTCGTCAGGCCGGTAGATGCCCGCAAGTGTCTTCAGCAGCGTGGTTTTTCCGGCACCATTGGAGCCCAGCAGTCCATAAATGGCTGCTTTATGTACAGTCAGCGACAGGCTGTCCACAGCCTTTTCACCTTGAAAGCTCTTGCTGACTCCGCGAATCTCGATCATGGGTTCTCCCCTCCCTCTCTTTGCTCCAGCACCTGGCGGTACAGCGCTCCTATCTCACTTTCGGTGAATCCCAGATAGACTGCTTCCGCCATCAGGCGCAGCAATTCCTCCCGAAGCTCCGCTCTTTTGCTCTCGTTCTGCCCTTGCTGCGAAGGGGTTATAAAGCTCCCTTTGCCCTGCAAAGAATAGATATAGCCTTCACGCTCCAGCTCCCGGTAGGCCTTTTGAATCGTGTTGGGGTTCACTGTAAGCTGTGAGGATAAGGTTCTTACGGACGGAAGCTGGTCATCTGCCCGCAGAATTCCGTGCATGATCATCTCTTTGACCTTATCGGTCAACTGCTCATAGATCGGCTTGCGGCTGCGGACGTCCAATTCGAACATGACAGTCCTCCTTTCGTATGCTGTCTTCTGGCAAGCATCTCAGTGTATTAACTGTACTACTATTATTAATACAGTCAGATAGGGATGTCAACACAAAGAAACGGCCAACAGGGCCGTTCAGAGTTCTACTATAGCTAAGCAGCAGAGCTTCACCACCCTCTTGGCTGCTGCTGGGTGATGCAGTGAATATTGCCGCCGCCGAGGGCGATTTCCCGCGTATTGATCTGCACTACCCTGCGGTCCTTGAATAAACCACGGAGTGTACGCAGTGCCTCTGCATCCCTCGGGTCGCCAAAAGCGGGAATGATCACACCGCCGTTGCAGATATAGAAATTTACATAGGTTGCTGCAAAAACAGTGCCTGCTCCCCGGTAGTAGCTGTGATGGGCCGTGTCAATCCGCCGCGCTTCTTCGTCCGTTATCATCAACCGGTCCGGGAGATGCAGCCGGTGAATCTCCAGTCTGCGGCCCCTGGCGTCCCTCTCCCGGCTCAACATTTCATAGGCCCTGCCCAGCACCGCATACTGCGGGTCATCCGGATCATCCGTCCAGCTCATCACTACTTCTCCAGGCTTCACAAAAGCCGCCACCTCATCAATATGACCATCTGTCTCGTCGCTATGCAGGCCCTGGGGCAGCCAGATGATTTTTGTAATATTCAGGTGATCCCTTAAAAGCTTCTCCATCTGCCGCTTCGTCAGATGCGGATTGCGGTTCTTGTGCAGCAGGCACTGACTGGTGGTCAGCAGTGTGCCTTCACCATCCACATGGACTGCACCGCCCTCCAAAATAAAATGCTGAAGATCATAGCGGTCCATACGCTCGATCTCCAGCACTTTTTGTTTCACCAGCATGTCGAGATCCCAGGGGAAATACAATCCCCCGTGAAGGCCGCCCCAGGCATTGAACCCCC
>NZ_LVWH01000163.1:0-79840 GCF_001909045.1 Paenibacillus sp. P3E
GTGTGTAATTTTCTTAGCAGCAAGGCAAGCTGAATTCGTACATATATGAATTTATAATGAGGAGGATATAATGAAATACAATAATCCGGTCATCAAAGGGTTTTACCCTGACCCCAGCGTATGCAAAGTGGAAAATACCTATTATCTGGTATGCAGTTCCTTTCAATATTTCCCCGGTGTTCCGATTTTTAAGAGCCAAGACCTGATAAATTGGACCCCCATCGGACATTGCTTAACCCGGAAAAGCCAGGTTCAGCTGGATAGTGTAAGCAGCTCCGGGGGTGTCTTTGCGCCAACCCTGCGTTACCATCAAGGCCGATTCTACATGACGACCACAAATGATACTACACGTCAGAACTTTTATGTCTGGACCGATGATATTTATGGCGAATGGTCTGAACCTATCAATGTTGATCAAGGGGGAATCGATCCGGATTTATATTTTGAAGACGGAAAAACGTATTTCATGAGCAATGGTACAGATGATGATGGAGCTGCCGGTATTGTCCAGTGTGAAATTGATATTGAATCCGGCCGCAAGCTGTCTCCAAGCCGTTCAGTCTGGCAAGGTACAGGGGGACGCTATCTGGAAAGCCCTCATCTATACAAAATAAATGGACGGTATTATCTGATGGCAGCTGAAGGCGGAACCGAATACGGCCATATGGTCACTTATGCGCGGGGAGATTCACCTTCCGGCCCGTTTGAGGCCTATAAGAATAACCCTGTTTTGACCAATCGGAATTTAGGCGGTTACGAGCTTCAAGGCGTTGGCCACGGTGATCTGATCCAAGACCACGAAGGGAATTGGTGGCTGTTGCATCTGGGGTTCCGTCAGACGGGTCAGTATCTTACTTATCACCACTTGGGACGTGAAGTATTCCTGACCCCGGTTACTTTTGGCGAGGATGGATGGTTTACGGCAGGTCATAAGGGTACCACTCTATTAAGTTTCGAGACCGATCGTATCGCGGGTACCATCCATCAACAGGAGAAACAGCTCTTCACGTTCGAGAACACCGATTGGGCTCTGGACTGGTGTTATCTCCGACATCCGGTTGCAGAGCATTATATGTTGGAATCCGATAAAGCGAAGCTTAAAGGTACCGGTGTTACACTGGATGTTCCGGCATCTCCTACATTTATAGGCATTCGTCAAAAAGACTTCAACGCGGTTATTTCATGCGATATCAGCCTTACCGATGGCGAAGCCGGCATAACGGTCTATATGGACGAAAACCACCATTATGATCTGGCACTGCGCGGACATCAAGATGGATACGAGGTCATTGAACGACTGAATATCGGTGATATTAAATCCATTGAAAGAGCTATAGATATGGACCAAAATAATCAGGCTACATTGGTTATCAAGTCTACTCCTACTCATTATCACTTCTACGCTCAAGTCAATGGGACAGAAACCCAACTTGGAGCTGCGCAAACCAGATACCTTTCCTCAGAAGTAGCAGGAGGATTTACAGGTGTACTTATCGGCTTGTATGCAGTTGGAGAAAAACCTGATTCCCACGCTGTTTTCACACGATTTAGCTGTGAGTATTTTAAATGAAATAAACAAAAAGGCATCCGCCATGAGAGCGGATGCTTTGCTTACAATAGGAATTACTCGCTTCTCCAGTTCACCCTTCCACCACATCTGCTCGCAGATCCGTAGCCACTTCAATCATTTTGGGAACAATAGCTTCGTTTGAAATCGCTACATACAAATCTCCCATATACAGCCGGAAAGGAATCTCCATATCCCCAAGTTTCCACATAAAAAAATCACCATCGATGGACATGATACTATCTGCTCCTTGAATGGTAAGAACCTGCGAGTACGAAAAGTCAGGTGAGGATGCAAAATATTGTTTGCACTCTTCCAAAGAGATGCTTTGCTCCGCATTGTTATCTTGCATGGATCGGGTTATACGAAAACGCTGATTCATTAATCTGCCTCCTCTTCTACAAAGCCATATTTTCTCACTTTCTAAGCCCACTGTCAAAACCATGCTTGTCCACGCTTGTCAGAAAGTCAATCGAAGCACCTCCTTCATCTCATCAATCCAGAATGTCGCAAATCGCTTTCAGTTCAATAGTTACCGAAATGCATACGGTGCATAACGCCGAAGTCGATCAATCCAATGTTCAACATAGGCTGGCTTCCTCCTACACCATTCATTACGCACCGTTCCAGGCTGTCCCGCCCCGCAAATTTCCGGGGAGAAGGCTGGACTTGGAAAAGGTTCCTGCAGCAGCTTGGAGTAACGCTGTCATCGCGGATCGTCTGGGGATAAGCGAGGATTATAAGCTGAAATCTCGGTCTCCGATAGACAAAAAAAGCACATAGCATCAGCTATGCACTTTCTTAAATTCCACTTACGTTTAATCCCGATATAAAAATGTCCGGGTCCGCTCCAGCTGCGGGTTGCCGAAGATTTCCTCCGGTGTGCCCGATTCAGCGATTTCCCCGTTGTCCATAAAGAATACACGGTCTGCCACATCTCGGGCAAAGTTCATCTCATGTGTGACGATGATCATCGTCATGTTCTCCTCCGCAAGCTGGCGGATGACACGCAGCACCTCGCCGGTCAGTTCGGGATCAAGCGCCGACGTCGGCTCGTCAAACAGCAGAATGTCCGGGTTGAGCATAAGTGCTCTGGCGATAGCCACCCGCTGCTTCTGCCCGCCTGACAGCATGGAGGGGTATACCTCTGCTTTGTCAGCAAGACCAACCTTGGAGAGCAGTTCCCGGCTTTTAGCGGTTATATCCTGAGTGTTCTCCCGTTTCAGCGTTCTCGGCGCAAGTTCCAGGTTACCCCGTACAGTGAGGTGAGGGAAAAGATTAAAGTGCTGAAACACCATGCCCATAGCTGCGGTAATCCCCCTAATGTCCGCACCACTAGCGTATTTACCGTTCTCCACGAGCGGCTTACCTTGAATAAAGATGCTCCCGCCGGTAACCTCTTCCAGATGCACAAGACTGCGGAGCATGGTGCTTTTTCCGGAGCCGGAAGGCCCGATCACCGCCACTACTTCTCCGGGTTTAACGTCAAAGGTAATCTTTTTCAGCACATCGAGGCTGCCGAAAGATTTCTGCAATTGTTTTACTTCAATCATACTACTCATAGCCAAACAGCCCTTCTACTCATATTTGAAACGTTTCTCCAGACCCTTGAAGAACAGCGTAAGCACCAGTGTCATCAGCAAATAAATTACGCCCGCTACTACAAATGGGGTCACTGTAAAATCGCGGTTCACCGCAGTTTTTGCAAAATTCAACAGCTCCGGTACGGCTACTGCATATAGCAAGGCAGTATCCTTGATCAGGGTAATCGACTCGTTGGCTACCGCCGGCAGTGCCACCCGGAACATTTGGGCGAGAATCACCTTGCGCAGGGTCTGCCATTTGCTGAGTCCGAGCACCTTAGCCGCCTCATGTTGTCCCTTGTCAATCGACAGCATCCCGCCACGGAAAATCTCGGCAAAATACGCACCATAATTGAGGATAAACCCAAGGCTGGCTGCGACGAAACGGTCCATGACCAGATACTGCCCAATCACGGGAATCTGCGGCAGGCCGAAGCAGAAGAACAGCAGCTGCAGCAACAGTGGTGTTCCGCGCATGACGTAGATATAAGTGTGTGCGATCCAGGCCAGCGGCTTAAGGGCACTTTTGGCCATTAGAGTAACAATCATTCCGAGTGGAATGGACAGCAGGATCACAATCAGGAACAGTAAGACGGTCGTCCGCGCTCCCTCCAGCATCGGCCCGGAAATCTTAATAATATAGTCAATATTCATGTCTTTCACCCGACTCCTAAAGGAAACAATCTATTTAAGTACTTTATTTTCTCCAAACCACTTCGTTGAGATTTTAGCAGCCGTTCCGTCACTGTTCAATTCATCTAGAGCCTTCTGCAGCTCAGTCAGCAGTGCTTCATTGCCTTTCTTAATGCCGATGCCGTATTGCTCAGGAGCAAGGGATTCATCCAGCAGCTTGTAAGTGTCCGGTTCCTTGGACATATAATATCTTGCCACCACTTCATCAATGACCACGCCATCCAGGCGTCCCGACTTCAGGTCCGTCAGGGCAAGCACATTATCCGTGAACTCGGAAACACCAGAAAGCTTGGCCTTGATAGGGCTGGCCTCCAGGGCATCCGCAGCCGACGAAAGGCTCTGCAGTCCGACTTCTTTTCCGGCCAGATCATCCAGCTTCGACAGCGTTGAATTCGCCAGTACGACTACAACCTGGCTGTTCTCCAGATAAGGCTTGGTAAATAAGACCTTCTCCTTACGCTCGTCTGTTATGGTGTACCCGTTCCAAATCATATCAATGCGTCCACTGTTCAGCTCCGATTCCTTGGCTGACCAGTCTATTGGCTGGAAGGTAACCTCTTTGCCCATTTTCTCAGCTGCCGCTTTCGCATAATCAATATCAAAACCGACAATTTCATTGTTATCATCTCTGAAGCCCATCGGTGCAAACTTATCATCTATACCGATCACCAGCTTGCCATCCTTACTGCCTGAACTGGAGCAGCCCGCTATCACAGTAATAGCCATTACAACTAATAATACCAATATTCCTCTTCTCTTCATCTCACAAATCCCCCTAGTAGATAACACATTGGATCATGTGCTTTAGTTCGTTAACACGTTATCAGTTTATCATGATAACATATCATATGAGCTGAGTCGATAGAGAAGAGAAACACTTCTGTGTCAATATAAATCCGCAACCCACTGCTCCGGATATCCGGATGCTGCTAGTGATGAATATGGTTTCCCACAATTTAGGAAGGCTCATATTGACATAGAGAGAAGCAGAGAAGCCCCCCGGCTATGCCTGGAGGGCTTCTCTGCTATTCTTTAGTTATTAATGAACCTGCTGGAATTCAACACATCGACCGGAAATATTCCACAACCACCTCACGGAATTCCAGAGCAGCCTGCGAAATGTAGCGGCTTTTGTGCCATAATAAAGCGATTTCTCTTACCATTTCGTGATCCTCCACTTGAATATAGTGGATGTCTTCCCGTGAGTTCCGTGCACTGTTTGGCATGAAGGCTATACCGATTTCCGCTTCCACAAGAGCACTTAACCTTGCAGGTTCATCTCCCTCATATACATATTGGGGTACAAATCCAGCAGATTCGCAAACCGCGTCAACTCTATCGCGAGTCCCGTAGCCTCTCTTTACACCGACAAACCACTCATCCCTTAGTTCTATCAAAGATACCTTTTTTCGATTTGCTAGGTGATGCCCCTTAGGTACAGCGACAACGATCGGGTCCATGTATACAATTTGACATTCAATATCATCCCCTTGTACCGGAGGTGAAGACAAGCATACATCTACCGCTCCACTAAGAAGAAGTGCGACCATTTCCTGCGTGGCAAGCATTTGAACATGAAAGTGAACAGAAGGCCTCTTTTTCCGAAACTCCCGAAGGATATTGGGCAGCATGCTTGCGGCGGTCACCGCCAGTTCCAGGGTCCTATGTTCCAGGTTGGCCAGATCCTTAATCTCCTGCTTGCCCTGTTCCAATTCAAACAAAGCCCGTTCTGCACGGCAGAGAAATCTGCTTCCGAACTCATTCAACCGCAGTCTTCTTCCGGTCCGGTCAAATAAGGGAGCCCCCAAATCGTCCTCCAGACGGGCAATCGTTTTGCTCAGAGAGGATTGAGTAACGTGCAGACTTCGTGCAGCTTCAGTAACATGCTCCAATCGAGCTACGGTTATAAAATATTGCAATTGAAGAAGTTCCATCTCTCAGCCTCCATTCATTCCCTTGGGTCAATGAAATCATAACATGAAATGCGTTGGAGTAAATACATCATGTCAAGTAAGATAGGTTTAAAACAATACGGGGAGGAACTCACAAATGAATTCACGTAGCTGGTGGTTAATGATTTCCGTGGGATTGGGTATTCTCTTGAATCCACTTAACTCTTCGATGGTTTCGGTTGCGATTCCACGGCTGCAACAGGTGTTTCAGCTCGATTTCACACAGGTTTCTTGGGTTATTTTTTCTTTTTACATAGCGAGTGCTGTTGCACAACCTGTCATGGGAAAAGCCAGTGATTTATTCGGCCGCAGAAAAATATTCCTTACCGGGTTATGTGTTGCCTTCGCTGCCTCATTCTTAGCTCCACTGTCGCCTAGCTTTGGGTGGCTTATCGTGTTCCGTATCGTGCAATCCATTGGAACAAGTATGATGGTTGCCGTTGGAATGGCCATTGTGCGAGTTCATATCACAGAGAAGCAAGCGACGGCATTATCTGTTTTATCCATATTCCTATCTGGAGCAGCAGCTATTGGCCCCTTTATTGGCGGGGTAATCATTCATTGGTGGGATTGGCATGCTATCTTTTTCGTCAATATTCCGTTTGTGGCGGTGAGCTTTCTTATGGCCTGGAGGACAATTCCTAAGGACGATCCGCGAGCAGCCATCGCAAGCAACATATCTTTTCGGAATTGGGCACAGATGATTGATGTAACAGGTATCCTGCTTTTCACAACAGGTCTGGTTGCACTACTCGTTGGATTACTGTCGGCAAAATCATCCGGGCATATCTCATGGTTAACGGTTACTGTCGGACTGATTGGCCTCATATTCATTTGGGCTTTCGTCCGGCACGAGCTGCAAACGACCTCACCTTTTATTCCCTTACGTACATTTGCACACTATCCTGCAATGACTTGGGTCAATATTGAATTCATGCTTGTCAATGTATTGTATTATTCGGTATTTTTCGGGCTTCCTTCCTATTTGCAAATGGTACGTCATGTCAGTGAATTCCAAACAGGGATTCTGATGTTAACCTTAGGATTGTGCTCACTAGTGGTTTCTCCGCTGGCAGGACGTTGGATCGATCAATCGGGGGCAGGTCCGGCACTCTTGGTGTCCGCCATATTAATGACGTTGGGGTCCGTTTGGATCGTGTCATTGAATCAACATTCACCAGTGATCAGTGTGTGTGTGGCTTTAGCTGTTTTCGGAATAAGTAATGGGCTTAATAATGTCGGTATGCAAGCAGCCCTGTTCAAAAGCTCACCGAAAGAAATAATCGGAGTAGCGTCCGGTTTGTTCAATACATCCAGATACCTTGGAACGATTCTCTCCTCATTGTTGATAGGGATTGTAATGGGCGGAAAGTTCAGCTTCGGGGGATTCCGGGTGCTTGGGCTGATCCTCACGGGCGTTGCCTTGTCCTTGGTTGTCATGAGCCTGCGTCGCCGGAGGTCAGGGCAAATGCAAGAGTAGGATACACTTATACGATATTAAGCCCTTAACATTAATTCTCCAGTATGGAGTTTTGGAGGCTTTTGGGGAGGGTTTTAACCACTAAAAGATAAGAGTGGTCGATCATAGCAAATAGATCAGGCTCGGGCACGGAACCATCGAGGGCTATTGAATTCCAGTGTTTTTTGTTCATATGGTAACCTGGACGAACGTTTTCATACTGCTCTCTTAGATTATCCGCAATTACAGGATCACATTTCAGGTTGATAATGGTGTGCTTCTCAATATTCTCAAAAATCAGAGCGAACATTTTGTCTTTAATTTTAATCACCAAGGGTTCAGGTCCGAAGGGGTACTCCTGGGTTGCCCCTTTTTTCTGCAAACAGTATTCTATTATATTCGTTTTCATTGTGCTCTTCATCTGAACAACTCTCCTCTACCGAACTTGTGTATTCTATTATAACCGATCCAAAAAACATACCCAACTATAACAAAACGAGCCTTTCTTCAAGAAGAAAGACTCGCCATGTATTCGTTATTCCAGCCCGTGCCGGCTTCTTTGCCGGTTGTGGAAGGTTACAATGTCCCGTATCCCCGCCTGCTTCAGAAGTTCGAGCTGCTGATCCGTATAGCCGCCAAGATCTTCAGGAAAATGAGCATCGGTGGAGGTCGTGAAAAGCACGCCTTTGGCCGCCAATACCGCCAGGAAAGCCGGGCTCGGGCACATTTCCTGAATTGGATAACGGTACACCATACCTGCGTTAATCTCTGTGGCTGTATCATGTGCAATCAGCAGATCCGCAATTCGCTCATACGATGACAGCAACCGTTGCTCGTCGGGGCGATAGTTGAAGGCTTTGAGGTTATCCAGGTGGGCAACCATATCGAACAAGCGTGAAGTGATCGCATTACCGACGATTTCGAAGAACCGGGCGTACAGTGCTTCCAGATCGAATTGTTCAAAATACGTTTGTGTCGCTGGATTGTCAAAGCCCCAGCCATCTACAAAGTGCACTGAGCCGATAACATAGTCATACGGCTGTTCCGCCAATATACGGCTTAGCTCCAGTTCGCAGCCCGGAAAATAGTCCGCTTCGATACCGAGCCGCAGCTCAATACCCTCGTGCCGCCATTTCTCCTTGTGGAGCTGAATGCATCGTACAAAATCGTCCGAATCTGCCATGCATACTTGGTCCAGCCATTCCCGCTGTAAACGGCCTATCCAGGTATCATCCAGGACCATATGCTTTTCATAATAGGCTTTATATTTCGTGAACCGGTACAGATGATCAACGATGCCGACAGTATGAAGGCCTCTCTTCTTGGCTTGCTCCAGATACAGGTCCAGCCACTCTGTAGTGAAAGCTCCGCCCGCGATGCGCCGTTCCAATAGACGAAAGCTCTCCTGCATCCAAGACAGCGTATGTATCTGCTCACTGCTGCCTTTCATAGCCG
Organism: Paenibacillus sp. P3E; assembly: GCF_001909045.1. Classification (NCBI taxonomy): domain Bacteria; kingdom Bacillati; phylum Bacillota; class Bacilli; order Caryophanales; family Paenibacillaceae; genus Paenibacillus; species Paenibacillus sp. P3E. The sequence goes on from NZ_LVWH01000163.1 coordinate 8,710, forward strand.
CCAGACTCTCGAGCGTACGTTGCAGCCACCTTGGGGAATAGGGTCCTTCTTCCAGATGGAGATGAAAATCTACCTTCATTTCGTATACCCTCCTGTTGTCTCTATCCATGCTTAGGCTACATTACACTGCCATCCTCCAGCCTGATCCAAGTCTCGAAACGCCGCTCCCCTTCCAGGAGTTGTATGACCCGTGCGCCGCGTTGCAGTGTCCCGTAAGTGTTGTGCCCGGTCACCCGGCCATAGGCCAGCGTTATCCCGTGCAGTACGCCTATGTAATCATTGTCATGATCGTGCCCGGCGAAGGCTGCCATCACATCCCCCGCTTCCAGCATCGCTGCGAACCAGCCGCTATTCACTTTGGAGCAGCAGACCATTTCACCTTTTCTCCCGGCTACACGCCCCGACTGCCACACCTCATTGTATTCGGGAATAGGAATATGCATAAAAGCCAGAGCAGGCAGTATTCCGCCGTTTCTCTCACGAATCTTAGCAGATTCCCGGGAATACCATTCGACTTGATTGGGATGAATCCAGGCATACCCTCCGATCGCAGCAGGCGCATATTCACCCGAATCCACGAAATACAGTACCGCCGACTCCCTGTCTCCAGCATGGCTATAGAGAGGTAGCGCATAATTTCCAGTACCGTGTATCTCTTCCGGTCCCGCTTCAGCTACACATAACTCATATTCCGTCAAAATCGCCTGGAGCTCTGCCCGTGTAACCCCCTTCTCCGTATCGTGGTTGCCATAGATCACGGCAAACGGCGTCCCGGCCTGTACCGCTACCTCAATAACCCGCCGGAAGGTGGCCTTAGGGTCCACTGTATCAACGCTGTAAATCAGGTCACCACTGAACACAACCAGATCCGGCTGCTCGGTTTCCAGAATGCGCTGCATAAGCGCCAGTGTCCGGGCATCGCGCTCCGGCTCGATTCCATCCTGGAGATGGATATCGGTAAACTGCACCATTTTAAAAGTTCCATCCGTGTGAAAGGTAAGATGTCGGTTATTCATATTAAGCCTCCTGAAATCCGGGTGATCACTCCTGTGATCCCAAGTTGTTCTTTTGTGCTTTTTCGTTGTTTCGTGTGGCTTTTATTTTAAAATAGCACTATTTGACAAGCAGATGCAAGTATTATTTTTTGCATGACGGTAGTTATAGGTGTGAAAGACCTTTTGCGGCGATACTGGAAATCCTGTTTGCAAGTGCTTATCGTGATGAGTTAGCGAAATCAGCAGTGTGTGCTTGGAATCACTAAATAGTGCCTTGAAGGGTCGTATATTTATAGAGCCGGGGAAATACAGCATCTAATGATATAGGAGGTATGTAATATTGAAAAAGTATATTCCTAATCAACATGGGGCATGGGCTATGCTGATTCTCCCTTTTTTGTTAGGGATGGCAGCCTCACGGGCGCTATTCCTCCATATACCTTTGTTCATTTGCTGGCTGCTGATTTATTTATTCATCTTCCAGCTGCTGCAAGGAGTTCGAACGAGACGGTTTGACAGGATTCTCAAGCCGCTCCAAGTGTATGGCCTGTTGCTCCTCCCTTTTATCATTTATCTGGTTGTTGCCGAGCCTCGTCTTCTCTGGTTTGCACTACTGGCACTCCCTCTTTTCGCTGTAAATCTGTACTATGCCAGAACCAAAAACGAACGGGCGCTGCTCAACGATATCTCAGGTATTCTGCTGTTCTGCCTGATGCTGTTTCCTGTATTTTATATTGGCGGCGGGACAAACTGGGAAACGGCTGCCGAATTATTTATTCTAGCATTCCTATATTTCGCAGGTACTGCCTTGTATGTAAAAACAATTATTCGTGAGAAAAATAATCCGCAGTATTATTACGCATCGGTCATATATCACTGTCTATTCCTGCTTACGGGAATATTGATATTCCCTTCCTTAGTCTTCCCCCTGTTGATTCTGCTGGCACGCGCAGCGGGCCTTCCAAGAACCAAGATTACAGCCAAACGGACCGGAATGCTGGAAATTGTCTTTTCAGTCATGCTGTACATATCAGTGATTGTCTTATATTTCTAACCATAGATATCTCCAGGGAAGCAAAGAAGCGGATTCCGATTGCCGGAACCCGCTTCTTTATATTGTGATGCCGCTACTCTTCGATCATGTCGTGATTCCCGGCCCCCGGGGGAACGATGGGATATACATTAGATTCTTCGGTAATATCAAATTCCATGATTACTACACCCTTGGTGTGAAAAGCTTCTTCAATCATGTGCTCTGCTTCTTCCAAGCTCTGTGCCCGAAAGCCGTGAGCGCCAAAAGATTTGGCTAGTGCAACAAAGTCTGGTGAACTGATGTGCACTGCAGAGTACCTTCGCCCAAGAAACAGCTGCTGCCACTGTCTAACCATCCCCAGATATCCATTCTTGAGAATGGCAACCTTCAGGTTAATCTCCAGATCCACAGCGGTCATAATCTCCTGCATATTCATCTGGAAGCTTCCATCCCCTGTGATACAGATGACATCGCGACTGGGGTAAGCCACTGCGGCACCGATGGCTGCGGGTAATCCATAACCCATTGTTCCAAGTCCCCCGGAGGTTAGAAAAGAGCGCGGTTCGGTAAAGTTGTAATTTCTGGCTGTCCAGATTTGATGCTGGCCTACATCGGTTGAAATGATGGCATTGCCGTCTGTAGCTGCATCAATACATTTTATTACATCCTGCGGAGTCAGTTTCGCTTCTGGTTGTGGGGAAGATTTAGAAGAGCGCTTTATCCACTGCTGAATTTGTTTCTCCCAGGGGGAGTGGTCACTTCTATGTATTTCTTCCATCAATCCGGCAAGCATTTCTGAAATGAGTCCTGTTATGGATAGGTCCACATTGATGTTCTTATTCAGTTCAGAAGAATCAATATCAACTTGTATTTTAAAAGAGCCGGGTGAGAATGACTTGCGGTTGCCTGTAACGCGGTCACTGAAGCGGACTCCAAGACATAATACCAAATCGGCTGCCTGCAATGCTCGATTAGCCGCTACAGTTCCGTGCATGCCCACCATACCTAAATGCTGGGGATGGTCGGAAGGCAAGGCGCCCAATCCCATTAAGGTGCTCGCAACCGGAAGGCGAAACCGCTCCACAAACTGTTTCAACCATGCGGGCGTATCCCCCGGCATACAGCCACCGCCTACAAGGACTAAAGGACGTTCAGCTTGATTGAATTGCTCTGCCGCAAGTTCAAGGCTGCGGGCAGGGATTTGTAAATAGGGCTGATAGCCGCGGATATGTAAGGGTGGCGGAGACATTTCATTGTACAGCTTGTCCGCAACTATGGCTGTCATTATATTCTTCGGCAGATCGATCAATACAGGACCGGGACGGCCTGACGTGGCCAAATAGAAGGCTTCATTTACAATCCGGTGAAGATCGCCAACTTCCCTAACCATGTAATTATGTTTAGTAACCGGCATCGTCATTCCGTAAATATCGACTTCCTGGAAGCTGTCCAGACCGATTAATTCGGTAGCCACCTGACCAGTAAGGATAACCAACGGAATAGAATCCATAAACGCTGTTGCGATTCCGGTAATGGCGTTGGTTGCGCCTGGCCCGCTGGTGACGAGGGCAAGCCCTGGACGCCCCGTAGCCCTTGCGTAACCATCTGCGGCATGAACAGCCGCCTGCTCATGTCTTACCAATACATGCTGTATGGCTTTACAATCAAACAGTGCATCGTACAGAGGAAGGACGGCTCCGCCGGGATATCCAAAAATGGTTTCGACGTTCTTGTCAATCAATAGCTGAATCAGCAGTTCTGCTCCGTTCATGGGTGACCATCGACTCCTACTTTATATAGTCATACAATTATGTGTGTCCCAACCCGTCAGCCACCTATATAAGACATACTTATCTTGTTCCTGCTGGCTGCACTTTGTTCCTGACGCTCATCGGAATACCGGTCTCCGCGAAGCTCCCAAATGTCCTTAATTACGCTCATCAGCATACTGTTGTCAGCACCGTTGCGAAGTAATGTCCGCAGATCGGTACCCTTGGATGCAAACAGACAAGTATAGAATTTACCGTCAGAAGATAGCCTTGCCCGTGTACAAGAGGAGCAAAAAGATTCAGATACCGAAGTGATAAATCCGATCTCTGTCTGACAGTCCTTGTAGCGGTAACGCTGAGCAACTTCCCCCTGGCTCGCCAGCCCCAAAGCCTCAAGCTCATAAACACTTTGAAGGCTTTCGAGAATATCCTTTTTGGTTACAACTTTTGCGAGGCTCCAGCCATTGTCATTGCCCACATCCATAAATTCAATGAAGCGCAGCGTTATGTTGCGTTCCTTGAAATAGACAGCCATCGGCAGGATCTCCGATTCATTAACGCCTTTTTGAACCACCATGTTGATTTTGATCTCAAAGCCAAGGTCGCGGGCTTGATCGATATTTCTCAGGATTAAAGAAGGTTTCGTCCCTCTTCCGTTCATCTTTCCGAAAATCTCCGGATTCAGCGCATCCAGGCTTATGTTCAAACGCCGCAATCCTGCACTGTATAACCCTTTAGCCTGCTGCCCAAGGAAGACACCGTTAGTGGTCAATCCAATGTCCTCTATTCCATCTATAGACCGAATTTCGGATATAAGCTCGTGAAGATTACTCCGCAGCAACGGCTCTCCCCCGGTCAAGCGAATTTTGACAACCCCCAAGGATACAAAAAGCCTACTCAAACGAAGGATCTCCTCAAAAGACAGCAGCTCGCGGGCAGGCATGAAGGTGTAATTGTCACCGAATACTTCCTTAGGCATGCAGTAGGTACAGCGAAAATTACAACGGTCAGTTACCGAAATTCTCAAATCCCGGATAGGACGTCTTAGTTGATCGGTGATTGGTGTCGTTGTCATACGCCCTCCTTTTATCACTTGTGACCTCCCGCTTATTTCTGCGTAATATCGCTGAATGTACCGACATAACGAATATCTGCACCGGTCTCATCCTTGACAGCACTGATATTCAGCAGCTGGAGATACTCTTCACCATTCTTCCTTCTGTTCCAAATCTCACCCTGCCAAACTCCCTTTGCCCGGATTTCACCCCACATGTTACGGTAAAAATCTTGTGGTTGCCTTCCTGACTTCAGCACATTTGGCAATTTGCCGAGTACCTCTGCTTCCGTAAAACCGGTAAGCCTCGTAAATGCAGGGTTAACGCTCTTGATAACACCCGAAGCATCTGTAACAAGAATTCCCTGTGCTGTAGATTTGAACACTTCAGAAGTAAGCGCCAGGCGATCGTTGTAATACAGCCAAATGACAAGAACAAGACTCGCCAGAGCCACTTGTGAAAGCAGCATGAACCCGATCGAATATTGGCCTGTGATGGAAAAGATAACGGAGAGCATGATCGGCGGGAAGAATCCGCCCAGCCCTCCCATCATCGAGACAATCCCGTTGGCAATCCCCGCCTGCTTATTGAAATAGAGCGGGACTAATTTGAATATGACCCCATTGCCAATCCCGGCACTGAAGGCAATAGCCAGGCATCCAACCGTGTACAATCCAATAGAGGGCAGAAATGCTAACAGGATTGCTGCAACCGTATAAATACTGAAGGTGCCGATGAGCAGAAATAATGGCTGGAATTTGTCTGCCAACCAGCCGCCAACCGGCCGGAAGAACGTGGCAACGGCAATAAACCCTGCTGTGCGCATGCCTGCATCCACCTTTTCCAGTCCAAAATTGGATACCAGAAAGTTAGGCAGATAAATGGTAAATGCGACAAACGATCCGAACGTAATGAAATAGAAGAGCGAGAACAACCAGAGCTTCTCGTTGGCAGCTACCCCTTTGATCTGTTCAATAATGGGTGTTCTAACCTTAGGCTCATGGCGGTCACCGAAGAAGAAATTCAGTGCAATAAATACCAGCAGAAGGATCAGATACAGCTTCACAGCAGTAGCCCAGCCATAATGGGCAGCTACGATTGGAGCAGTGAATGTAGTAAGGGCCGTACCCAAATTCCCAACCCCGTAGATCCCGTTCACAAACCCGTGCTTTTCTTTTGGGAAATACTTGGGCAGTGAGGTGACCCCTACGGAAAAAACGGCGCCGCCGATCCCTAAAAACAATCCGCCAACAATCAAGTCTATATATGTGGTGGCATTGCTAATATAGAAGACGGGAAACAGCAGCAGGATAAAGCTGACCATAAAAATGATACGCGCCCCGAGAATATTGGCATAATAGCCGAGAGGAATACGCAGGATCGAGCCTAGGACTACGGGAATCGCCGTAACCATAGCCAGTTTTCCGGATGGAATAGATATATCCTCGGAAATAAAGGGCATTAGGGATGAAATAATTACCCATACCATAAAGCCTACGATCAAATTCAGGGTTTGTAACGGCAATTGCAATTTTTTAATCATTCCACTCACCTTTTCCGCCATTTTTATCTGCTGCGTGTATGAACTCACTTCCTGTCCTTATTGTATCTGCCGTGACTCTGCCACTGATATAGGGGAGTCCCCTGTCCCTGAGAGGGTATTCCCTGAAAATAAAAAAACAGCTCCACCATCCCAATGGGGACAGTGAAGCCGTATGCAGATTTCATGTAATGAGCGTATTCATTCTAGAGAAAAGCCGTTTATGATCCGGCTCGCTCAGCTGAGTTTCAGCCATTGGAAAAATGACCGCTTCTTCTTTGACCAAATGAACGGTTAATATTTCAAAAGCCTCTCCGGCATCCTTCACGGCGGATATCATCTTTGCCAGCGGCACCAGTTCCAAATCGCCTGCCGTATGGTGAAGGAAATGACCCAAATATCCATCGATCTCCACATGCTCTTCCTGAATACCAACCAGCGGCCCTTGTTCAAAACCTATGTAGCTTCCGAGCAGCGGGAAAAAATGTTCTTCTTCTTTTTGTGTATGCTTGGCAAGCGGAATCTGAAACTCCATAATGAGCCTCCGCAGCTCCCTGATCCTGTGCCTGGCTTCCTCCTCGCCCGGGAGGTCGTCTTGTTCAAAAGAAAGAACAATCGTATGCCATTCTTGCATCAGAAAGGACAAATAGCGGTGCTCGTTCTCTAGAATGCGCATAGCGGGAGAAGTAGCGGACAAACCGGCGGAATTTGGCATAGATATCCTCCAATCCGTGCTTAGAAATCCAGCAGCTTTTTTTTCAAGGCATATTCGACCAGCTCGGGCCGGCTCTTCAGGTGTAATTTTTCCATGATCTTTGATTTATGGGCTTCAACTGTCTTCACGGAGATAAACAGCCTTTCAGCGATCTCTTTATTTCCGTAGCCTTTGGCGATCAGCGGCAAAATCTCCAGCTCCCGCTTGGACAGCAATTCAAACGGGTCTTCTGAAGCGGCTGTTTTGTCCTTTTTAATAAATTCACGGACCAGGGAGGTAGCCAATTTGGGGTGAATATAGGTTCCTCCCTGATGGATGGTGCGAATAGCCAGTAAAAGCTCCTCATCCGGCGCACTTTTCAGCACATAACCTGACGCTCCGTTCTTCAGGACATGGAACAGATATTCTTCATCATCATGCATGGTCAGAATCAATATTTTTGTATCGGGGTAGTCCTCCTTGATTTTGCCTGTAGCAATTAGTCCGCTCTCCCCGGGAGGCATGCTAAGATCCATGATCAGGATATCCGGCCTGCATTTTGCTACCAACGCATAGGCTTCAATCCCGTCGGCAGCAGCACCAATGACTTCGATGTCATCCTGGAAATTCAGAATCATGGAAAAACCGCTGCGCACAATGGCATGGTCGTCTGCGATAACGATCTTCATCCGGTGATCATTCCTTTCCACTACCATCTCCGACAGGAACTTGAATGAAAATCGAGGTTCCCATTCCCGTCTCCGTCCTTACGCTGAAGCTGCCTCCTACTAATTCTGCCCGCTCCTGCATGCCGTATAATCCCAGTCCGGTGCCAGTCGGCTCATCCCCTGGACTAAATCCGATACCTTCATCTTCGATCGTGAGCTTCAGCATTCCGTCCTGCTCGGTAAGTTTGACTCGGACCAAGTCTACCTGTGCATACTTAAGAGCATTGAGCACAGCTTCCTGACAGACCCGGTACATCACCGTTTCTATTTCACTGTCATAGCGGTTCTCTGAGAGATCGGATTCAAACTCTATGATGAGCCCATAGATTTGCTCCAGCCGTTTAAAGTGGGAACGAAAGGCTGCTTCGAGTCCGAAATCATCGAGAGCAGCCGGGCGAAGCTCCACGGAGAGATTGCGGATATCGTTCAAGAGCCGCGTCATGGATACTTCAGTCTGCTTAACCTTCTTAAGAATGTTGTCATCTGCGGTCATATACTTAAGAACCCTCAAATCCACTACGGCGCTCATAAGTTCCTGTGCTACGCTGTCATGCAGCTCACGGGAAATCCGTTTGCGCTCATTCTCTTGGGCTTCAATCACATGCTTCATCATTTTATTCTGATAAAATTTCTCCTGGGTCTTGAATTGTCTGGTTAGATCCCGGAGCATTAACACCCGGATTCCATTCTCAGAATCTATGGTATGAAAACTTGCCGCGTAGGGGACTATCCCTTTATATTTTGTCTCAAGGTAGACCTGGTAAGAGGTGAAATCCTCAGATTCCGGCGTATGAAAAAAGCAGTTGAGACAGGTGCGGAGCTCCTGGTCACTGGTATACCCCCTGCATGCACTACAGAGGGCAAGGGAATTCCCTTGCTCCAGCTGGTTCAGAAAGCCACTGTCCACAATACTGGAGGCCGCCGGATTCATAGCCAGTGTCTTCCCTTCCCTGTCAAAAAAGAAGATAGCCTCCCTGCTATTCTCGAACAGCTTCAGCATCAGAATATTTAGTGAATCCATCCCGGTTGGCAGCATCAACTCAGCAACAATTCCTTCCCGTTCAAGTCTCCAATACCCTTACGTGCTGTATTCTCCAGGTCCCTCAGCATCATTTCATTCACCTGCTGAATTCCCCGGAAACCGCCGAGAAGGACACCCGCTACGCGGGCATCATTCCAAAGCGGCACTGCCCCGATGCTTTGCAGATCCTCAGATTTAACTATCGGATAATTAAACAGCATTTCTTGCTGTACCTGTTCCTTTACTGAAGAGAGTAAAAACGACTTTCCGGTCTTGAATACTATACCCGCCACCCCTCTTCCCGACTGAAGAACAATCCGTTTATACCGGGAATTCAGATTGCCTGAGGCGTATTTCCATCGAATGACATAGTCATAATCTGCAGGGTCGGCAAGTGCCAATGACATGAAGTCATACCCTAGTGCTTCACGGATTTGATCCAGCTCCAGCTGATAATCGACCTTGTTTTCCATCGTTTTCTCTCCTATTTGAACAGGGAAAGAAGTGCTCACTTACTTTCCTTTAATTTGATTTATGTCTTCTGTATAGAATATAACTTCTGCCTACATAATTCAACGGAACACTCCATACATGAACAAGCCGGGTAAAGGGCCAAAATGCGAAGATGGCAAAACCCGATAAGACGTGAATTTTAAAAGAAAGCGGCACAGTTGTCATTAACGAAGGATCGGGTCTGAACATGAACAAGCCGCGGAACCATACGGAAATGGTCTCCCGGTAATCAAATTGAGGCTGTACGGCATTGGTAACAAGGGTGGAGTACATGCCCATAAATACAATGAACAAGAGCAGAGAATTTACAATCAAATCAGATGCGCTGCTAAGCCGCCGGACATTCTTGAGCGTAAACCGGCGCGAGGTAAGAATCAGCATCCCGGCAAGGGTGGCTATTCCAAAAATCCCACCGATATATACAGCCCCAATGTGATACGTGTGTTCACTTACACCCACAGCCTCCATCCATGATTTTGGAACAACTAGGCCGCCGATATGCCCGAATATAACCGGAATTATTCCAAGATGAAAGAGAATACTCCCATATTTCAACTGTTTCTTCTCGATGAACTCACTGGATTTGGCCGTCCAATTGAACTGGTCTCTCCGGTAACGGTAAATATGCCCGACAATAAAAATAACTAAGCAAATGTATGGAATTATGACCCATAAGAATTGATCGAACATATTCATTGACTGAAAGCCTCCTGTTCGATGCAAGCTTTGAGTGTTTCCCGAAGGCCCTTCACCAGATGAAAATACGGGCTTTCATTTTTGTCCAGCGCCTGGAGCAAGTGGTACGTTCCATCCTCAAGAACCGCAATCAGCATCCGGAAATTCTCGGGTGCCCGGGGATCATTACGCCATTCAGCTGCATATAGAAATTCACACATGAGCGGCAAATAATCCGGCAGCTCCCCTTCCGGCATTTCAAGACCGTACATTTCATACAGCATTTTCAGTTTCGCCAGGATTTGACCGCGCTCCTTGGCATCCTCAAACTTAAAATAGGTCATATAAAGTGCACAGTCCCGCTGAAAATCAAATGTTGCAGCATACCGTTCCTGGATTTCATCCAAACTGTAGCACTGCATGAGCGACCCATACCTTTGCACATGATTGTAAGCCGGATGCCCCACTTCGAACGCTTCATCCTGAAAAGACTGTTGAAAATCCTGCTTTTCCGGATACATCAGCTGCAGGGCATAGTACCCGAAAGAAGGCTTGAATGTATACAGCTTCGTTAAGTCAATCACGCCAAATCCCTCCGTAGAAGTTCTCTTCGTAGATTTCCTTCGCAGTCTTCGACTCCGAACCGGCAGTATGTGACGGACCACAGCCATCACATCCCGACCCTGATGACCCGAAGGAACCCATATCTCCCATCCGGTTACCGTAACCTGCTGAGCCTTGGGCACGGTAAGGATTCATGGTTTGTTCCTTATGCGAAGTCGGAATCACGAAGCGGTCCTCATATTTGGCAATAGCCAAAAGACGGTACATCTGTTCCGTCTGCTGTGCGGTCAGGCCTACACTCTCAAGACGGCTCGGATCGAAGGGTAGATTGGCTGACTTGGCACGCATATAGGAGCGCATCATAGCCATCCGCTGCAGAGCTTCTTTTACAGTCTGCGTGTCACCAGCAGTCAGCATATTGGCCAAATACTGAATCGGTGTCCGCATTTCCTCGATCGCCGGAAAGATCATGTCCGGATTCTTCAGAGAATCCTTCCCTTCAAAGTAGTTCATAATCGGGCTGAGCGGAGGTACATACCATACCATCGGCAGGGTCCGGTATTCCGGGTGCAGCGGGAACGCGAGCTTGTGCTCAATGGCGAGCTTGTAGACCGGCGAATTCTGGGAGGCTTCCAGCCAATCTTCTGAGATCCCGTCTTTTCTGGCCTGGGCAATGACTTCAGGATCATGAGGATTCATAAACAAATCACATTGAGCTTTGTACAGATCTTTCTCATCCGGTGTCGAAGCAGCCTCCAGCACTTTGTCTGCGTCGTAGAGCAGTACGCCAAGATAGCGGATACGTCCGGTACAGGTCTCTGAGCATACTGTTGGCAGGCCGGCCTCCACACGCGGGAAGCAAAAGGTGCATTTTTCCGCTTTGTTGGTTTGCCAGTTGAAATATACTTTTTTATAAGGGCAGCCTGTCATGCAATATCTCCAGCCCCGGCAGGCCTCCTGATCCACCAGAACAATGCCGTCCTCCTCCCGTTTATACATCGCACCCGATGGACAAGAGGCGACACAGCTGGGGTTGAGGCAATGTTCACAGAGGCGCGGCAGATAGATCATAAACGACTGTTCAAAGTTGAATTTGATCTCCTCTTCGATCTTCTGGATGTTCGGATCAAGAGGTCCGGTCACGTGGGCGCCGGCCAGATCATCCTCCCAGTTCGGCCCCCACTCCAGGTCCATCTTCTCGCCTGTTACTGCTGAATGGGCGCGCGCCACAGGGGAATGCTTTTGTTCCCCCGCTTCCGTCAGATGCTCATAATTGTAAGTCCAGGGTTCATAATAATCCTTCATTTCCGGCATGTCCGGGTTATAAAATATCTTTCCGAGCGCAATCTTGGACAACTTGTTGCCCGATTTCAGCTCAAGCTTGCCTTTACGGAGCTGCCAGCCCCCCTTGTAGAGTTCCTGGTCTTCCCAGCGTTTCGGATATCCGATGCCCGGCTTCGTCTCCACGTTGTTAAACCACATATATTCCGCACCTTTGCGGTTTGTCCAGGTCGTTTTGCAGGTCACGCTGCAGGTATGACAGCCGATGCACTTATCCAGATTCATCACCATTGCCACTTGCGCTTTAATCTTCAAGCCAGTTAACCTCCTTCATTTTTCGCACCGCTACGTATACATCACGCTGGTTGCCGATTGGACCATAGTAGTTGAAACCATAGCTGAGCTGTGCGTAACCCCCAACCATCTGGGTGGGCTTAAGATGAATTCGGGTGGGAGCATTATGACTGCCGCCACGCGTATCTGTGATCTCGGAGCCGGGAACTTGAATATGCTTGTCTTGCGCGTGATACATGAACATGGTGCCTCTAGGCATCCGGTGGCTGACTACGGCACGGGCAGTGACTACGCCGTTCCGGTTATAGACCTCCAGCCAATCATTATCGGCTATACCGTGCTGATCGGCGTCCTCGTTATTGATCCACACCGTTGGCCCCCCGCGGAACAGGGTCAGCATATGCTGGTTGTCCTGGTAGGTCGAGTGAATATTCCACTTGCCGTGCGGCGTTAAGTACCGGAGGACAAGCGCATCCTGCCCGCCCTTCACTTCTTTATCGCGTGGTCCAAATACCATAGGAGGCAAAGTCGGTTTATAGATTGGCAGCGCTTCTCCAAACTGCTGGAAGATCTCGTGGTCAATGTAGAAATGCTGTCTGCCTGTCAATGTCCGGAACGGGACAAGACGTTCAATATTGGTGGTGAACGGCGAATATCGGCGCCCTTGCTTGTTAGAGCCGCTGAATACCGGTGTAGGAATCACTTCCCGTGGCTGTGCAGTGATGCTATGGAAAGTAATTTTTTCTGCAGCCCGGTCGGCTGAGATATCCCTTAACACTACGCCGGAATCCTTCTCCGCTTGTGCGTAGGCTTTCTGGGACACCCGGCCATTGGTTGCGGATGACAGATGAAGAATCGTGTCCGCTACCTGGCGTGCGGTTTGAATTTTGGGCAAGCCGTCTTTGATCGAATCATCATAAAAAACTCCGTTCAGACGCTTCAGCTCTTCATATTCCTCAGCCACGGAGAAGCTGATGCCATGTGCGCCTGCTTTGCCGGTGATCAGATTAGGTCCGAGTGAAATGTATTTATCATGGATCTTGGTATAATCCCGTTCCACAATACTCAGATTCGGCATTGTTTTACCAGGAATAGCTTCCACTTCACCCTTGGCCCAATCTTTGACCAAACCCATCGGCTGTGATATCTCACTGATGGAATCATGAGCAAGCGGTGTGGCAACCAGATCCTTATAGACACCCGGCAGCTCTGATTTCGCCATTTCCGAGAAAACTTCCGAGAGCTGGCGGTATATATCCCAATCCGAACGGGATTCCCACAGCGGATTGACCGCAGGATTAAACGGATGAACAAATGGATGCATATCCGTAGATGATAAATCCGTCTTCTCATACCAGGTTGCTGCCGGAAGAACGATATCTGCATACAGCGGCGTTGTCGTCATCCGGAAATCCAGCGCGACCATTAGATCCAGCTTGCCTTCTACATCCTCCCGCCAGACGATTTCTTCAGGCTTCTGCTCTTCATTCGGCCGGGCAAGCAGGCCATCCGATGCGCCGAGCAGATGCTTCATGAAGTATTCCTGTCCTTTCGCGGAGCTGGATATCAGATTCGAGCGCCAAATAAACAAGGTTCGCGGGAAGTTCTCCGGTGCGCCCGGATCTTCCACGGCAAAACGGGTCGTCCGTGATTTGATCTCCTCCAGCGTATGATTGATAATCTCAGCGTTGGATTTCTTCCCCTGCTGAGCAGCTTCTTCCGCGAACAAGAGACTATTTTTATTAAACTGCGGGAAGGATGGCAGCCAGCCCAGCCTTGCCGCAAGTACATTGTAATCAGCGGGGTGCTGGTAGGCTACCTCTCCTGCTGTCGGTGACTTGAGCGAATCGGTACCACTCTCTTCGTAACGCCATTGTTCTGTCGCAAAATAGAAGAACGACGTAGCATTCTGCTGCCGGGATATGCCCTGCCAATCCTTCGCGAAGGCGATGGTAGACCATCCCTCGATCGGGCGGCATTTTTCTTGACCGACATAATGCGCCCAGCCGCCGCCATTTACTCCTTGGGACGCCGTAAGGACCACAAGGTTCAATATGGAGCGGTAGATGGTGTCGCTATTGAACCAGTGATTAATCCCGGCACCCATGATGATCATGGAGCGTCCGCCGGTATCGATGGCGTTCTGGGCAAATTCTCGGGCAATCTGGACCACGACACTGGATTTCACACCTGTAATGTTCTCCTGCCATGCAGGGGTATAGTGCGAAGCGCTATCGTCATAATCCTTGGCGCTGTGAAGACTCTCTATCCTGCTGATCCCGTATTGACTCATCATCAGATCATACACGGTTGCGCCGTACCGTTCCGTTCCGTCAGCAAGCCGTATTTTTATTGCCGGAATCATCCGACTGAATGTACCATTCCCCGCTTGATCGAAGTAAGGGAATACAATTTCTACCCACTGCTCGGCATGACCATCGACAGATAACGCAGGGTCAATCGTCGTTCCGTCCTCCCGTTCGAGAATCAGATTCCATTTCTTATCCGTCTCCCAGCGCTGCCCCATCGTACCGTTAGGCACAATCAGCTCCCCGGAACCCGAATCATAGATTACAGGTTTCCAGTCTGCATGTGGAGAAGAATCACCGAGATCGCTGGCACGCAGGAAACGGCCGCCCTTTAAGGATTGCTCATGAGGGTCCAGGAGGATGATGAAGGGCATGTCCGTAAACTGCTTGGCATAATCCATGAACATAGGTTCTTTACGTTCATTATAGAATTCCTTCAAAATCACATGAGTCATTGCCTGTGCCAATGCAGCATCGGTACCTGGATTAGGTGCGAGCCAGTTATCAGCAAATTTGACGTTCTCCGCCAAATCCGGTGCTACGGATACCACTTTGGTTCCTTTATACCGGACCTCGGTCATGAAGTGAGCATCTGGTGTCCGGGTTAACGGTACATTCGAGCCCCACATGATCAAATAGCCGGCATTATACCAATCTGAGGATTCAGGTACATCCGTCTGCTCGCCCCAAATTTGCGGTGAAGCCGGAGGCAGATCAGCATACCAGTCGTAAAAGCTGAGCATTTGTCCGCCAATGAGCGAGATGAACCGCGCACCCGAAGCATAGCTGACCATCGACATCGCCGGAATCGGAGTAAAACCGGCAATCCGGTCAGGCCCATATTTTCGTATGGTATAGATTAGCTGTGCCGATATCAGACGAAGCGCATCGTCCCATGCAACCCGGATATGACCGCCTTTCCCCCGGGCTTTTTTATAGAGATCCGCTTTCTCCGGGTCTTCCACGATACTTGCCCAAGCATCCACGGGGTTGTCATGCTCCTGAAGTGCTGCCTTCCACAGCCGCCACAGTTTCCCTCTCATATAGGGGTATTTCACCCGAAGCGGACTATATTCATACCAGGAAAAGGTTGCGCCTCTGGGGCAGCCCCGGGGTTCGAACTCCGGCATATCAGGTCCGCAGGACGGATAGTCAATCTGTTGATTCTCCCAGGTAATAATGCCGTTCTTCACGAAAACCTTCCAGCTGCAGGAGCCCGTACAGTTCACTCCATGCGTGGTGCGGACCACTTTATCATGGGACCAGCGCTGGCGGTACATATCTTCCCAATCCCTATTCTTTTCCTCCAGAATGGACCACTTCCCGGAATAGCTTTCAACAGGCTTAAAAAAGTTCAAGCCGAATTTTTTCTTCATCGCTTACAAACACTCCTTTGCAGAATGAAGGACATGGAAGAGTCCGACTCACTATTCATTCGAATACCTCCATTATGGAGGCCCCCGGCCGGAGTTCCCATTAGGGAATGTCCTATAGTCCCGCGGGAAATCCCTTGATTCCGCAAAAAGTCAAAAGCCCTCCTTTGGAGTAGGAGAGCTTTGATAAGGTTATGGGAATGTATGCTATACCAACTGTAGTTAGGGAATTCCCTCTTTTTATAAAGGGGATGTCCTAACCGGAAATTTCACAGCGGTCTTCTATGTTATACTGAGAAAAAAATGGGGGAGGATATACAATGGTAGGACCTTCATTACGCCAATTACACGCCCATCATGCCATACATCAAGGCGGACTGTCCGGTGCAATAGCTAAAACTGAAGAAGTCGAGAACCTGCTTGAGGCACGGGAATTCGAAGTTGCGCGTCAAGCAGCCGATCACCTCGTAGAATATTGGGAAACGAGGATACTGAGTCATGCCGAAGCAGAGGAAGAGGGATTCTACCCGGAGATGGCAATGAATAATCCCGGTTTGCAGCATGCAGTAACCAAGCTGACACGTGATCATGAGCTGCTCCGGATGATCATTGCAGATATCAAATCCATGCTTGACGAAGATGGACTCACACCGGAGGTGCTTCAGCAGTTTCATGCTCTTATCGTAGTGAATGCCATTCACAGCAGGGATGAGGAAAGGCTGCTGCTGGAGGAGCCCTCTCAATAAATGCTATTCGTACCGGATTCCATGTGGGTTATGTTCAACTTCTTTATGAAAGATTGCCTGAAGATCATGCTTGTTCAGCAGCAAATCTGCAAGCGTATATTCACTAAGCACCTGTAAATAGGCAGCCAGTGCTCTGCCGAGCACACCTTTTAATCCGCACACCGGGGTAATCGGGCAGCTGTTGCCGGCAGGGTTAAAGCATTCCACAAGGTGAAAATCGTCCTCCATCCGGCGCACAACTTCACCGATGTTTATCAGTTCTGGCCGTTTGGCCAGGCGTATTCCCCCTCCTCGGCCTCTTACCGCTTCGATATATCCTGCTTGTCCGAGCTCATGGGACACCTTCATTAAGTGATTCTTGGATATATGATAAGCGTCAGAGATGTCTTGGATGGTCGAAAGCTCGCTTTGCTCTTTAGCCACGAGATACATGAGGATACGCAATGAAAAATCAGTGTACATGGTAAGCCGCATTGATTCCGCCGTCCTTTAAATGAAGTATGTGATCTTTGTTGCAAATGATACCACAAATAGTGTCCATTTTGTTAAAGTGGTATTTTAAATATATCTTTTAAAAACAAAAGAGTATATATTAAATTTGTAATAATGAGAGGAGTGAACGGTCATTTTATCCACACAAACACGTGAAATCGTCAAATCCACAGCCCCTGTCTTAGCGGAACATGGAACAGCCATAACTACGGTGTTCTACCGGAATCTCTTTGCGGCCCACCCTGAGCTTTTAAATGTATTTAATCATGCCAATCAGGCACAAGGCCGGCAACAGACTGCCCTTGCAAATGCAGTATACGCAGCTGCAGTTCACATTGACAACCTGGAGAACATTTTGCCGGCAGTCGTCCAGATCGCCCACAAGCATGTCAGTCTTGGTATTAAGCCGGAGCAGTACCCGATTGTCGGTGAATTTTTGCTGAAAGCCATCAAGGAAGTACTTGGAGACGCGGCAACCGATGAGATCCTGAAGGCTTGGGAAGAAGCTTACGGTGTGATTGCAGCTGCCTTCATTGGGGTTGAAGCGAACATGTACAAGGAAGCGCGCGAGCAAGAGAACGGGTGGAACTTCTTCAAACCGTTTACCGTCGTCCGCAAAGTACAGGAAAGCGACAGCATAACTTCTTTCTATCTGCAGCCAGCTGACGGATCAGGCATACCAGAGTTCAAACCAGGGCAGTACATCTCTGTTCGTGTTCTGATTCCGGGTGAAAAATACACCATGATCCGCCAATATAGCCTCTCTCAAGCCTCGAAGCCGGACGAGTTCCGCATCTCGGTGAAACGGGAAGCAGACAATGATCCGAATGGTGTTGTCTCTGTCTACCTCCATAAGCAGGTAAACGAAGGAGACACTGTGGAAGTAAGTGCACCTGCCGGAGAATTCCTGCTGGATACTACAAAAACCACACCGGTGGCTTTTATCTCCGGCGGTGTTGGAATCACGCCTATGATGAGCATGCTCGAAACGGTTGCAGTGTCATCGCCCGAGCGCCCTACTGTATTCCTGCATGCAGCACGCAATGAATCGCTTGCCGCTTTTGGTCATGATATCGAGAAGCATGCGCTGAACATGAGCAATATCAAATATAAAACCTTTTATTCAAGCGGCCCGGACGGCCAAATCACTCGTGAAGCATTAGCGTCGTACGTTGATCCTGCTGGTGATGCCTATGTATGCGGGCCGGTTCCTTTCATGGAAGCCATGATCCGTGAACTGCTGGCGATAGGGATGAAAGAGGATCAGATCCATTATGAGTTTTTTGGTCCGGCCATGCAATTAGAACAAGCCTAGTCACACAAAATAAAAAAAGAGTGCGCCAGAATCTAAATTCCGGAGCACTCTTTTTTCTCTTTACTGTTCAGTCAATGTATTTCTCCAAGGAGGGCCGGTTCCGGATGATCATCCGCTTATTGCCAACCAGCTCTATCAGCCCCAGATCTTCAAAGATGGCAAATTTCCGGCTAATGGTCTCTCGGGTAACACCAACGTAATTTGCCAGCTCTTCACGGGACAGCGGGAGATCGATATGGATCTTGCCGCCGCGATTTTTACCATAGACATCACTGAGCTCAAGAATCATATAGGCAATCCGGATTTCCGGGTCCTTGGTAGCAAGGCTTTGCGCCAGATTCTCGGTATGGGCCAGCCTTTTGGTTACCGTACTAAGCAGTTTGAACGCGATATCCGGATTCGCCATAATCAGCAGCTCCATATCTGTTTTGGTCAGCATGCAGATACTGGTATCCTTCAGTGCATAGGCGCTAAAGTTGCTGAGTTCATCGCTGTTGAAGATACTCAGCTCACCAAAAAAATCACCGGCTGTCAAAATGTGCAGGATTTGTTCCTTTCCCTGCGGGGTCATTTTGGACAGTTTCACTTGCCCTTGCTGAATAATGTATAAGGTATCCGTCGGCTGTTCTTCCAGAATCAAGGGCTGTCCCTTGGCGTACTTCCGGTGGATAATCATCGCACTGACCCGGGAGAGATCCGCATCAGAAAGGGAAGCGAAGATCGGTACTTTTCGGGTGCAGGGCTCTGCGGCATTTTGGCAGGAATGTTCCGGCATATCGGGTCTCTCCTTTATCTTATTCTTTATGAGATGGGTGAAAAATGACTGGTATCCTCGCCGCAGACCGGACAGACCCAATCCTCAGGCAAATCTTCAAAAGCAGTGCCCGGTGCCACATCCTCATCGGGATCACCCAACGCCGGATCATAAATATAACCGCAAGGCTCACATACATATTTTTTCATTAGGTTGATCTCCTCTTTTTTTAAGTTCAATGATTTAGCTTTGCAATCTACGCTTAACTTCCGTCATAATTTCTGAAATACTTCGGGAAAGATCAATGCCTTCCAGGCTGCAGCCTGTCTCGATAGCGGATTTATAGGCCAGTGAGGCCGCTGCACCCTCCCAGGAAACAGCTCCGGTCATTGTGTGATCTTTCGCAAATATCTGCGTATACACCCCGTTCTCCAGTGCGGACACACTCTGGTCACACCGTGCTTCGTCGGTGTCTCCAATCGAAAAAAGCGAGATTCCAAACGCATTAAAAAAGGTGACCGGAACAGCTTTGCGGTAAGCAACAGGTTCAGCAGCCGCCATATTGTTACCGGCAATACGTCCCTGCTCCATGGCTCCTCCCCACAAACCTTCCACATGCCCGTTCATTTCCGCTATATCTCCGGCCGCATAGACATGGGGTGCACTGGTCTCCATGTTGGCATTCACGACAATACCTGAACGGGTATCAATCGGTGTGTCCTTAACAAGAGCGGTATTCGGCACAATCCCAATCGAATAAACTACATGATCACAGGCAATGGCAGAACCATCGTCAAGCGTAATTCCCGCAACGGATTCCTCACCCGTAATCGAGGTCACACCGGAATGCAAAATAACGTTCACACCGGATTGTTCCAGGGTGTGTTTAAGCATCTTGGAAGATGTCACATCCAGTTGGCGGGCCATTAACCGCGGAGCCGCTTCAACAACCGTCACTTCATAACCAGCTTCATGTAAGGCCCATGCCGTTTCCAAACCCTGTACACCACCGCCGATCGTAACAATACGGTTGCCGCCTTCGAGACTCGCTTTCAGGGAATCAGCATCTTCCATATCCCGGATCGTATGGACATTCTTCAGTTCTGCACCTTGTACTGGGAGCATACGGTTTCTCGCCCCCATACAGAGCAGAAGCTTATGGTAATGAATAACTTTGCCGTCCGCTGTTACCACTTGCTTCCGGTCTGTGTGAATGTTTGTTACCCGGGTAGAGGTTTGCACAGTGATGCGGTTGTCTTTATACCACTTTTCCTTCTTGATCAGCACCTTTTCACTGTGCAAATCGGTGAACAAGCCTTTGGTCAGCTTAATCCGGTTGTAGGGCAAATGTTCTTCCTCACCCAGAATGGTGATCTCCGTATCGGGGTCCTGATCGCGGATCGCCTTGGCGGCATGAACAGCAGCCACTCCACTGCCAACAATTAGATAATGTCGATTCATGATCTGCCCCCCTTAGTAAGAACTGAGCAGAAGATCAGAGACAAATTCCGCAGCATTTTTGATTTTTTGTACCTTATCGGGCGCTTTCGGCGAGAAACGGACCCGTATCGGGAATTCGATGTGGATCATCCCTGTTGTTTTGATGACTTCGGAAGTACTCTGTACAATCATGTTCGTAGCGTTCAGATAATCCTGGATCACTTCGATCGCTTCCCCGCTCCAGCCGTAGGAGCCAAAGGCCGCTGCCAGCTTGCCCTCTAAATCCATGTTCTTCATCTCCTGCAGGATGGGCTCCAGGTTACCGATCATATCAGCGTATCTGGTGGAGCTTCCTATGAATACGGCATCGGCAGAGGCAATGCTGCTCAGAATATCCGCCGCTGTGCTCTTGTCCGCATCCCATACTTCCGTCTCAATTTGATTTGCCTTCAGGCAATCCTGCAGGATATTGGCCATTTTCTTGGTGTTATTCTTGAGCGTGGTATAGACAATTACAGCCTTTTTGCCTTCAGACGTTTCACGGCTAAGTTCATCGTAGAGATCAATATATTTACGGATATCTTCGCGGATCAGGAACCCGTGAGAAGGCGCAATCATCTCAATATCAAGGTCTTGGACGGCATCGATCAGCGTTCTGACATATCTGCGGTGCGGGTGAATAATCGCACTGTAATAGCCTTTGAAATCATCCGTGATGTCGAATCCGGCTTCATCGCTGAACAGCTTCTCCACCGCAACGTGGGTGCTGAAGATGTCGCAAGGGAAGAGGATTTTATCTTCCACACAATAAGTAATCATGGTCTCAGCCGTATGAAGGTACGGTGTCTCCTTGAACAGCAAGGTTTTGCCGCCGATATCCAGTGTATCCCCGTCATTTACAACCAGGAAATTCCGGTTGTGGAGCTTGTACATTTCCTGCAGCTCCGGCACGGCGATCGCCGTACAGACAATCGTGGCATTGAGGGCCCGTGAGGAAAGTGCAGCCAGTCCCCCGGAATGATCGGGTTCGGTATGGTTAATTACGATATATTCAATATCCATAGGGTCTATGAATTGGCTTAAACGCTCCGCATATTCACGTCCGAACTCCATATCTACGGTGTCAATCACTGTAGGTTTACCCGTTTTTAGCAGGTAGGAGTTATAGGTGGTTCCTTTCGCCAGGATCAGACGATGAAAGGGTACCTCCCGGTTGTCTATTTTACCCACCCAATAAGTATCTTTGGCAATCTTGTATTCTGTGTTCATCTGCTTAGCCTCCTGAATGATAATGTTTATCAGCAATTTCATTCTATATCGGAGACTAAACAAAAAGGAGGATTACAATCACATTTTGAAAGTTTCAAAATCCATCTATTCATACTATAAATATACACGATTGCGGCCATAGGATTATGCGTATGGTCACTTTGGGTATCAGTATCGTTTTAATATTTTATCGGCCTCTTCCCGGATCCGGCAGCGGAAAGACTCCGGTTCGAGTACTTCTACATTCCCGCCCCAGCTAAGGACATATGGCAGCAGTTCCTCCGGGTGCCGGACTCGAAAGGTGAATAATAGACCGTCCGTACTCTCCTCCGTCGATTCCATATAGAAATTACCGGTCTCCAGGATTCTATCGGCTATCTCAGGGTTCACCCGAACCAGCACCTGTAAGTTCCGGTCATCCTTTTGGCGGTAACGGCTCAGGTCAAACCCGGGCGGTACAAGAAACGGCTCTTCCAGCATAGCAAGCTCCGTCATCCGTGATAACCGGAAATGGCGGATATCCTGCCGAAGGTCGCAGCGTGCGATCAAAATCCAATTCCCCTGAATGAACATCAGCCCATAGGGAGCAACCTCACGTCTGCTCTTCCGGTTTCCGTCAGATTCAGGCAATGTTTTCTGATACGTGAAACTTAATTTGCGCCGCTCAAGAATGGCACGCCTGGCTTCTCCAAGATAGTCCCTTTCCTTAATTCCGGTTACTGGTTCACTGGTGTGAAGAAGGTGCATCGTTTCCCGCACCCGTGTGGATTCAAAACGTA
Source organism: Paenibacillus sp. P3E (assembly GCF_001909045.1). Taxonomy (NCBI): domain Bacteria; kingdom Bacillati; phylum Bacillota; class Bacilli; order Caryophanales; family Paenibacillaceae; genus Paenibacillus; species Paenibacillus sp. P3E. Next base: position 31,349 of record NZ_LVWH01000163.1, read on the forward strand.
CCGGCTCTGGCAGGATCGCCTCAATTTTGCGACGGGACGTCTTAGCCACGCTGCCATACAAGGAATCCAGCCTCTGTTCGATGAAATCCGTCCCCATGATCAGGGCCACAGCCTCCTCAGCGGTGAAGCCGACTGGCGGCAGGAAATACCCGTCCATCAGGGAATATCCCTGTCCAGGGGCACCGACAATCGGAACTCCAGCTTCGCTCAGAGCCTGAATGTCGCGGTATATCGTCCGTACGCTCGTCTCGAATTGAGCAGCCAAATCTTCCGCTCTTAGCACCTTGCTCCGCTGCAGTTCAAGTGTAATGGCGAGCTGCCGTTCGGTTTTATTCATGTTAACCCCTCACTGCTTCCTTAATTTTAGCGGTTTCGGCTAATGATATAGTCCAATAAATGCTTCAGAAAAGTGATTTTGCGGGGAATCGCACCCAGTGCTTCCACAGCGTGGCAATAGTGATCCCACATCTCGATTCTGGCAGCTTCCGGACCAAGTATAGATACAAAGGTTGAATTATTATTCTCCACATCCATACGGGTGTTTTTGCCAAGCAACTGATGATCCCCCTCCAAATCAAGCAAATCATCTTTGATCTGAAAGGCAATGCCTGCATGATAGGCGAATGTCTTCAAGGCAGTGATTTCCGCAGGCTGCACCTCAGCAAGAATGGCTGGCATCACCAGAGAGGCTTCAAACGCCAACCCCGTTTTATAAAAACACATCATATTCAACTGCTCCAGAGTTAATGGGATACCTTTGGATTGCAAATCCATGACTTGCCCCATGCACATGTCCTCTGCCTTTTCCGCCGAATATCGCATCAGCGCCAGCACGGTTTCCGGATTGAAAGCCTTCAGCGACGCTTGTTCTTGAATGGCCTTCTGAATCAGATAGAGACCCGTTAATTCTGCTGTGGCGCTATTATGCACCTGATGCAAGGTTGGCCGTCCTCTGCGGGTTGATGCATTATCCTGGGAAGGCAGATCATCAAAGATCAAAGATGCGGTATGCATGAATTCCAATGATCGGAGCAGCGGCTCAATTGCAGCAGGCTGAAGTCCATACACTTCGACCCCGAGGACCCAGGTCAAAATAGGCCGAATCCGCTTCCCGTCTCCGGTCAGACTATAATTTGCAGCCTCAATCAGCGATTCCTTCATCGGAGGAATTCCGTCCGGCCTGGGAATCTTCAGCAATTCGTTAATTTGATCCCTCACCGTGTGAACGGTACGCTGAAAATCTTCTTTTTCCTTCCGGTTATTCTTCAAATCGGTATTGATCTGGTCCCGCAGCAGCTTGTCGAAGAAATCCACTTGATCTGCTTTCCGAACCATTTGCTGCACGAGCTGATTGAATTCCGGATTCCCGGAGGCGAAAATCTCCATGATCTCATTATACTTTTCTGTGCCGATGCGTGCTTTACAGCGTTTGAGTCCGTTAATTGCACGGTCCAGAATGACCTCAAGGGTCTTCGGGTCGGAGTGATATACATTATGGATCAGATGGCAGATGACCGTCCAGTATAATTCATAGGGGTTGATCAGATCCGAACGCTCATGCCGGTATTTCAAATAGTAGGTATATGGGGTTACCGCTCCATCCTTCATATCGTCAAACATATCCGCAAAATCGTCAGCCAGCTGATTGTAGATACCATAATAAAAGGTCCGCTCATCAAACCCTTCATCTGCTTGTGCGCCAATTACGGAACGGACAATTAACCGGGAGGATGAGGATTTTATAATGATAGGGATATAGAGCTCCTCGTTGCTGTATCCCGAATTAGAGAGCTCCTTATTGCGGTCTATATCCTGGGAATGAAAGAACACATAAGATTGCTCAAAAAAGGTTGTCTCTGTCTCTGGCTTCTGAAGACTCTTGATATATTCGAACGCATTCGTTAGCTCTGCATGGACATATTGAATGATCTCCATGTTCATTCCGGGCCACTCGTTAAGCTCCGGCACACCCCCAGTTAGAAGTGCGGTTCGTATCATGCTGGAATATTGTTCTTTCTCCGGAGCTGTTAAAACCTTAGAATCCAGAAGATCGTCAATAAAAGGATACGTCAAACCATAGGAATAGCCAATCCGAATGGCTTCATCCAGTCTTCGGGTACGTTCTGCGGACGTTGTATTCTCATCCATATCTTCTACCACATGCAGGACGACCCCGACAATGATTTTGATTAGTTTGCGTTCGGCTTGATCGGCATCCATTTCCTTCGGGATATGAGTGGCGACATTTTTAAGTTTCTCTATCAGCCAAATGGCCGTGGTTTCTATACCTTCCTTCTGGGCCCATCGGAAAAATCCGGCTACGCTGATGGATTCGGGACGGCTCCCCCTTACGGTTGCATCGGAAGGAACCAAGTGATTCTTCGTGTCGGTGACTACCCGCTGAATTCGTGCCTTTGTGCGGGGATCGTCAAGCGCTTTCCCTAAGTCTCTCATATAAATATAGGAAATGCTTCGATCCAAGTAGTCATCTAACTTACCGTTATCATTCAGCCATGCTATATATTTATCATAGTCCCGGGAATCCGCACTTTTCTTCCCCCGCGAAAAAAAAGACAGCCACGAAATTTTATGAACATGGTTCCGTTTCCACAACTGAATATCTTTGGTCAAAGCAGGGATATACGTTTTGTCCATAACCTGTATATTAAGGGATGCAAAATACTGAGCTGCCTTAAGCTCCGCCACCCTGTACACCGTCTCACCCTGATCTGTAATCTTCTCATTCATATGCATTCATTACCTCTGCTTAAATTTTTTATGAGCATCCTAATCATAACCCTAATACGGGTAGAAATCTTTTTGGTTACACAGCAAAAAAACCGCCCTATTGATAAATGGAGGGGACACCCAACCATCTCTACAAAGGAGCGATTTCTCACTGAAGTCTTTATTTATATCTCCCGAAACCTCTACATTTACCGGCCCGTGTCCTGAAACTCAACTGTCCGGTCATAACTCAACCTCTGCTGCAGGATTATGGCCAGTTCTTCAGCGGTATCATAGACGATTGGACGGATATCTTTGACTTGTACCCACAGTTTACCGGCTTCACTGCTGTGCACGGTCCAGATCACCGGGATCTTCAGCCCAAGCGCGTATCCTGCTGTAAAATACACCGCTGGAGAATGACTGGTCAAGTCCGCGATCATCAATTTGCTGTCCCGGATACGCTCAAGGGAATAGTTGTCCTGATTCTGGGCTTTTTCATCACGAAGCAAGCGCGGCATATAACCGAACTGCTCGATTTTCGGCAACAGCATTTCCAGCCACTCTATGCGCTGATCCTCATCATCTGGAATGAGGACGAAGCATGGCTTTAATTTCTTTCCCCCAGCGATTGCTGCGGCCTCGCTCCATCCCTTGTCTGTAAGCTTAAAGGTCATGCCTTCCCGGATGAGCAGCTGCTCGCCGATCAGTTTATCAAGGATATATACCAGCTCTTGCAGGTTGGGAGAATACGTCAGGTTATAGCTGCTGGAGAGTGGCTGAATGACAACCGGTTCTCCCGGGCCTTCGGAATGCCTGTACAAATATTGATTGAACCGGTTCCCTTTGTCCTCAATAGTCACAGGGATTTTCGGGGAATTTGTTATGGATTCTAAATCGTCACTGGATAGTGTAACCTGTACACCACAATCGGTCATTTCACGGATATAAGCTGATACGATATGAAGCATATCGCGTTTCTTTTGGTGCGGGAGTGAATGAATAGCTTCGTAGCTGTCCCTCAGCAAGTCATAGAACCCGCCTGGTGAACAAGAACAACCTTCATATCTGTCATATTCACCTTCAGGCTTCACCGGGACCATCTCATCACAGAATAAACAGTGTTTTCTATTCATGATCATACATCACCTCTTAGTCCATACTCTCTCCACCTTATCAATAATCTATGGAAAAGTAGACAAGAAGATATTTCCTGCACTAACCGCCGAAGCTATGGATGAGACCAGACAACGGTCATCTAACCGTCTGGTAAACGAGACCTATGGCTCCAGAATCAAATGTCTTGTTTTCGATAAGTTTAAGATCGATCTTCTCCTTTAGGCCTTGGAATAACGGTAACCCGCTGCCAATCAGGACGGGAGAAACTGTAATCTTATACTCATCTATTAAATCAAGCTGCATAAGGTAGTGTGCGAACCTAGGACTGCCGAGGATGACCATATCCTTGCCTGGCTGCTCTTTGAGGTTCTTGATCTCTTCCCCGACATTTTCTTTTACCAGTCTGGAATTGTTCCATTCGACTTTCTCCAGTGTTGTGGAAAAAACGATTTTGGCTGTCTTTTCAATCCACTCGGCATGATTCAGTTCATGCTGCGAAGCTGATGGATTCGAAGGCACAGATGGCCAGTAACTGTTCATCATCTGATAAGTCCCGCGTCCCCATATAACAGTGTCGGCAGTACTTAGAATTTCTTTCGCGTGTTTCTCCAAATCAGCATCGTAGGAAACCCAGCCAATGTCCATTTCACCCTTAGGCCCTTCTACAAAACCGTCAAGCGATGCGTGCAGGAATAGAACGAGTTTTCTCATTATCAAATTCTCCTTTGTCCATTAGGGATATTTAAAATCTAAATTACCTACATTTTAGCATAATTCAACTCGGGTTGTTTCTTACGTATTGCTAATCTGCCCGGTCATCACACCAAGTATTGATCCTGCTCAAAAAACCGGGGTATCCCGCGCTGCCAATTATGGCATATGGGAACACCCCGGTTGCTTTCTTACTGAATCAGTTGCTGAAGCTGAGAACCCTCCGCACGGTACTGCGGCTTGAAATCTGCGGATTTCATGTAATGCGTCAAGCTGGATAAGAACTGTCTGCCCTCAGGTGTGCCGCTTACTTTGTCCGCGTCAAGTGCACAGATCAGGAGATTACCTGCCCCGACGCTGCACTCCAGCAAGAAGCCTAGCTTATGATTACGCTCAAAGTTGTCGATGGTCTGCACAATAGGACTCCACGAACGGTCGAATCCATCCAGGATGATGGACTTCGAGTTCTGAATGATGTTCCACCAAGGGTAAGTGGAATATTCTTCACACGGGAAATCACGGAACACAGGATGCCTGTTGTCAATCAGCAGACCCATTGTACCCACGGGTTCAGGCTTGTTCATACTCTCGGAGATTGATCGGAACATGGGATAACACCAGAAATCCGTACAATAAAAACCTTCAACAGCATTTTGGAGCAACCCCGGCTTTGGCATGAGCAGCACATTCTGGCCTTGGTCCAGCAGGGCTAGTGCTTCCGGTGATAGCTCCTGGAAAATATGTACACCGTCCAGCACTCCGCTGCAGTTTTCCGGATATATCCACACATCATAGCTCTTGCGGATATCAGTACCCGGTATCCACAAGGAAAGAACGGCTTGGGTCATCTGCACGACCTCAGGAAGAGTGATGGATAAATCACAGATATCAATGTAATTTGAACCAGCCGGTACCCCTGCTTCTGAACTGCCTGCCGCCAGTGTTCCCTCTTCTGTATTCAACTCCCATTTCAGTACAAGGATATCCGGTGCCCCGTTCCGGTACCAGGACAGCTCAACATGAGCTTCGAAATGTTCCCCGGAGACATAGTTATACTTCGGAAATCTTGCCAACAGGACTGCATCACTGCAGAAAGTACGCCATTCCTCAGCGGAAACAAGTCCCTTGGAATCCATGAAGGCATCGAGTACCCCTACCAGCGCCGTTCCCTGGCCACTGAAATCCTGCAGATCCAGAAGCTGGAATCCCGCAAGTCTTCGGGTACGGAACGCAGCCTCAAGCTCCTCTATGTAGCAGGCCACTGCCAGCTGTCCAGAGCATTCAAAATATTTCGCCGCGAGATGGCCCAGTCCATTGTCCTCCAGCCGGCCGCGGAAGATTTCAAAATTTCCGGCTTTGAGAGAGCCTGTATATTTACTGATTTCTGCATAATTCGGATAAGTCGCATATTGACCAATCTCATGGGAGACTACCGGAATTCGCGGAATCCATTCACTGGATGCGTCTCCGATCTGCACGGTCTTGGCTTCAGTGCCGTACTGGATTTGAATGGTATCCCCCGTTGCCGCTGTTGCTTCTTCTCCGTTCCCCACAGCGGGCGGTACGAATTGCTCATCATAATCCTTCATGGTGCCAGGAACATCCGTCTGAACATGTCCCAGGGGAGCATCACACATCGCATAAGAGCCTCTGAACAGCCGGTCTTTGGAAAACCGCACACCACAGAAGAAATCTTCATGCTTCAAGACTTCCGGAACAAACTGATGGTTGTTGGAGCCCTGCGTATACAGATGTCTATCGTCGAATGCCTGATAGTCTTTCAAAAAGGAATCAATCTTGGTTCTGCTGCCCCACAGTTCGTTGCCGAGCGACATCATTACGAAGGAAGGATGGTTGCCAAATGTCCGTAGAATGGCATATCCTTCGCTGATCAGATAGTCTTGCTCGGCTTGATTATGGCCTTCATCCGTTTCTTCTGTGATCGTTCCCCAGAACGGCAGCTCCGGCTCCATGTAGATACCGAGCATGTCTGCTGCGGCAAAGGCTGCCTCCGGCGGGCAACAAGTATGAAAACGGTAATGATTAATACCGTAGGACTTCGAGATGCCAAGTATTCTGAGCCATTCCTCCAGATCAGTCGGGGCGTATCCGGTTAATGGAAAAATCAGACCGTCATGCTTGCCGCGGAGAAAGGTTTTTTGTCCGTTAATCGTAAATTTGTCGCCGCCGGTCTTGAATTCCCGGAGTCCAAAAATCAGCTCATGTTGATCAGAAGCCTCTTCTCCTGTGCCGCTCAGGTCAATGCTTATCTTATAGAGATTGGGTTCGGAGTCGCTCCAAAGTAATGCATCCGGCCCCAGGCCGTAGCTGATTGAAAACTCCCCGCGTGAGATGTTGTACTCCTGTACGGCTCTAGTTTGAGCAGTCTTACTATTGAAACTAACGGCTGATACTTTGATCACGCCCGTATCCGCGCCTTCAAGGGTGGCTGTGATTCGTACGGATCGCGCGGATACATCCGGATCAAGACGAATGCCGCTCAAATAGGATTCGCTGTAAAATTGAAGTTCAATACGTCCGGTAATCCCATTCCAGTTGGTCTGGGTATCCTTCGATGTTAAATGTCCGCCCTTTGTCGGATAATCCGTATTGTCAACCCGGATAGTGAGAGTGTGATTACCTGAGCGGAGCTGTCCGAGGCCGTACACATGAGGGGTATTCAGGCTGTCACGGTTGCCGATCTCCAGACCATCCAGCCAGACCGTGGTAAGTCTTGTCCGTTCCAGATGAAGCATACATGTTTTACCGGTAAGCGCTACCGGAATTTCGAAGTCTTTTGAATACCAGGCCTGCCCTTCAAACAGGTACTCATCTGTGAGAGCGTCTACAAGTATATCCCCGTTCTTCGGTCCCTTAAGGGCGTGTGACGTTGTGCCCGGAAGAGAGATGACATCAGCAAAAGGCATTGCCAGTCCTTGTTTTGTCTTATCCAATTGCAACTTCCATTCGCCTTCCAGGCTGATCTTCGTCTGCATCTTATCACTCCTAATATAATCTCTAGTCTCTCTTTCTCTCTTAGCGTGCCAGTTTCCTGCAAGATTACAACACTGTTATTAACAGTAGCACAAACAAAAATAACAATTCAAACAGATTAACAGCATAGAAATACTTGACTAAAGGGATCGTTAGCTTGCTATAAAACAAAAAAACCAACAGAGTCCGGATCTCTGCTGGTTATCGTTTGTTGCCAATATAACATTTGACGGGTCAGACCAAATCTAATTCCTGTGCTCCAGTGATAACGGAAACAATACTTTTTCGGAGCTGGTCCGCGTTTTGCGCCTGATATGGGTTAGCATTGTATATAATTGCATCTGCAATATACCCTTCGGCAATTCGCCCTAATTCATTGCCACTGCCCAGAATCCCGGCAGCACTCTCTGTAGCAGACTTCCATACTTCTGTCCGGCTCAGCCCGTAATCCATTAACGTATCTAGCTCTTGCAGGTTGTAACCATGCAATGCAGGGGTAGCGTAATCCGTACCGAATCCTAAACGGACTCCTGCTTTTTGGGCATAACCAATAGCTTTCGAATGGGCTTCAGCAGCACGCGCTGCCCGATCGCAAATCAGCGGGTTCAAGGCCAGTACACCCTTCGGATCAGCGGCAATGCGGTAAATTGAGGTTGTGGGCACATAAGCTACTCCAGACTCAGCGAGTCTGCCAGCCTGCTCCTCACTCAGGAACATTCCATGCTCAATAGATTCCACACCCGCTTGAATGGACCAGTCAATCGTCACTCCGCCCCACGTATGTACCAGCACCCTTTTATCATGGGCATGCGCATTGCGGACAATGAAGGCGAACTCCTCTTCCGAGAAAATAGGATCAACTACTTTCTCGGTAGGTGTGCCAAGTCCGCCTGTCGCCATGATTTTAATCCAGCCTGCTCCTGTAGCAAAGATATCAGCCATTCGAGCTTCCAAATGCTTAAGACCGCGTGCATCCGCTGACCCGATCATATCGCTGCTGGTCTGCACCCGGAGGGGCTGCTGATAATGCCGGACCAGATGACGCACCGTGCTTGGCAGAATCCCGCCTGCATCACGTGTAGTCGTGACACCCGTCCGAAGCGTAGCCGCGAAGGCTTCAGCCTGCATCGCTTCGATCTCAGGTTGATCGCGTTTCAATTGATCGGCGTGGTCAAAATCTGTCCAGGCAAGATGCGTATGAAGGTCTATCACACCAGGACTTATCCATAAATCCTGGCCCGGCTGATTTGATTCATTAGGATAGGGACCAGCCTCAACTATCGAATAGAACCGTCCCTCTTTAATCACAATATCGAATCGTTTATCTTCAATACCTGCTATATTCATATTTTCTAGTGTCAGTAGCTTAGGTTGTTTTTGGATCATACTCATTCTCCCCATACCCGCCGGACAGCCAGTAATGCCTGTTCAGGGTCCATCTTCAACAATTGGGCAAGAACCGTTATAGCTTCTTCTACGCTTTTCCGTGAAGCATTCTTTCCGAAATGGTTAATCCGCAGAAGCTGGCCGAATAGTCCACCGTCACCGGGAGCCACGATACCCACAGGCTGATGGATCAGCAATTCCTGCTTCCCCGAGATTTTGACGGTTGTAGTCAGAGTAGAATAGTGTCTGTTGTCCTTCTGCCACGGTTCAAGACCCAAGGCAGTGATTCCTGCGATTGCAGAGGATGCGGCACGTTCATGTCGCTTAATCACCTGCTCCAGACCTTCTTCTTCGATTCGTGTCAACGCCAGGATCAATGCTCTGGCTTCCAAAACAGGTATGTTGGGTGGAACCCGTAACGGAGCAGCCCCATCCGGGGATGGTTTCAAATCCAGCAACGACAGGATGGAATTGCGGGGGGCGATTGCATTCGACTCAAGAAATTCCCAGCCGCGTGGAGAAATACTGACAGCACTAACGCCATTAGGGCCAGCCAAGGCTTTTTGGGCACCGATTACCGCAAAGTCTACGCCCCATTCATCTACGGGGAGAACCTCCCCTCCGACCGCCGATACAGAATCTGATACTGTAATCAGGTTGAACTCCTGTGCAAGCTTAACAATTTCCCTGACGGGATTAGAACCGCCTGTAACCACTTCAGCGTGAACAAAGGATAGGGCATCTGGTTGGTATTGTTCAATCGCCGCTGCAACGAGGTCCGCTGTAGCGACTTCATCAAAGGGGACTATAACCTCAGCAACTGTTGCTCCTCCCCGCTCCAGCCATTGTCCAAATAATCTGCCGTAAGGGCCTGTAACCACATTTACCAAGGTACGACCCGGTGCAGCTATTCCAGCAGCGACCGCCTCAATCCCCAAGATAGCCTCACCCGGGATAATAACCGGAGGATGCTGGGTCAATAAAAGTTTGGAAAGCAATTCAGTAAGTGTATTGAACTCTGCCAGCGAAAGCGGCACAAATCCTTGATGTTCCGGGTTCATAATAACCTCCTGGTGGTACTTGTTTTTGGCATTTTTGGAACGGCTGACAAAAGCTCACGACTATATTCATGTTCCGGGCGGATGAAGAATTGGTCCTTGGGACTTGTCTCCACCAGCTTACCTTGCCGCATGACTGCAACCGTATCGCTAATGGCATGAATAACCCCCAGATCATGGGAGATGAACAGCAGCGAAAGATGAAGCTCAGCTTTGAGCGTATTGAACAGTTCGAGCACACTCCGCTGAACAGACACATCGAGTGCGCTCGTCGGCTCGTCCGCAATCAGTAGGCTTGGTTCCACACTTAACGCACGCGCGATTGCGATCCGCTGGCGCTGGCCGCCGGAGAATTCATGAGGGTATTTATCCAGTGATCTGGCTTCCAACTGAACAAGGGCCAAAAGCTCTTGGCATCGTTTCTCAACCTGTGACCGGCTCACGATGTTGTGAAACAGCAGCGCTTCGGAAAGAATCTGCCGGATAGAATGCTTGGGATTTAGCGAGGCATCCGGATTCTGGAAGATCATTTGGATCTGTTTATGCTGATATAGGCTCCTCTTCTTCCGTAATTCTTGAGATCCCAGCAATATCTTCCCTTCATCGGGTGCAATTAGTCCGGCAATCACCCTTGCCAGGGTAGATTTGCCTGAACCGGATTCTCCGACAAGCCCAAGCGTGGTATGCTGTTCCAGGTTGAGACTGAGTTTGTCCAGGGCAGTGAATCCGCCGTAACGAACGGTGAGGTTGTGTACTTGCAGGGCCATATCCATCAAGCTCCACTCCCTTCAAGCTCCGGCACTGGAAGCACTGAATCAATCAGCATTTGAGTATAGGGGTCCGTTGGGTTCTGTAAAAGATCAAGTGTATCTCCGTGCTCTACAATCCGGCCTGCTTTCATCACGTACAATTTGGAGCACAGGTTCGCTGCAATTGCCAGATTATGGGTAACAAAGACCATAGCAAACCCTAATTCATGCTGAAGGTCGGTAATGGTGTCAATAATTTGCCGTTGAACCGTAACATCCAGCGCCGTGGTCGGCTCATCACAGAGAAGAATGCCTGGTTTGCAAGCCAGGGCCATGGCAATCACCACCCGTTGGCACTGACCGCCAGACAGCTGGCTCGGATACCGGTCCGATTTCTTCAGAGAATCGGGTAGACCGAGTCTCTCGAGCAGTTCCAGTGCAATGATGCGTGAAGCTTTCCGGTTGACCTGCTGCCTGTAATATACGACTTCTGCCAGCTGATTAACTACCGGACAGAGCGGATCGAGTGCGCCTCTCGGGTCTTGGAAAACCATTGCGCTGCTAGCCCCGCTCTTAATCATACCTCCGGTCTGAGTAACACCGCGCGGCAGCAGTCCCAGAATGGCCCGCAGCGTAAGCGATTTGCCGGAACCCGACTCACCTACCAAGCCCAGACTTTCTCCTTTACCGAGTGAGAAACTGACGTTATTCACTAATGTTTCTTTGGATTTCGCCGCCAGCGACAGTCCCTCAATTTGCAAAATCGGATGTATTGACATTATTTTTTCCTCCAAATATCGGCCAATCCATCACCAACAAGCGACAAAGCAATGCCTGTATACACTACAGCAAATCCCGGAACTGCCGAGAGCCACCAAGATGTCGTAATGAAGGGTTGTCCATCAGCGATCATGGTCCCCCAGTCTGGAGTTGGCGGTGCAATGCCGATGCCCAGATAACCGAGTGTAACAATGGCTACAAGCAAACCAATCATATCCGTCATCAGGACGACAACCGCTTGGGGCAGTACATTGGGCAGCAGATGGCGCAGAATAATTCTTACCCCGGGCAACCCTAGTGTCTGTGCGGATGCTACCCATTCCTGCTCGCGGAAAGACGCGCTCAGACCTCTGACAACACGGGCAAATACGATCCATCCGACCAGCATAAAGGTGATGTAAATCCCCCGTTCTCCTGCTCCACTGGCAAAGGCCACAATAATAACAATCAGATAGAAAGGAAAGGCGATTAACGTATCCGTGAGCAGCGTAATGACGGTATCGATCCATTTTCCGTAATAACCTGCCAGCATGCCCAGAAACACACCTGTACAGAAGGGAATGATTTCTGCCAGCACCATAATTTTCAGATCGGTTCGCGCAGCGTAGATCAATCTCGTGAACAAATCACGTCCCAGCTGATCGGTTCCGAGCCAATGTGCTGCGGACGGAGGTTGTAAAAATGCACTCAGATTCTGCCCCGAAGGCTCATAAGGACTTAAGTAAGGAATAAACACGGCCAGGATAATGAGCACGGCAAACATCATGCTGCCCACAAGAAGTGAAGGCGTATTCCATATTCGTCTGAGGCTGCCAGCTGTTTTGCCGCCCTCTTGCAATGGTGGGTCTAACCGTATATCGTTCATTGTTTTCCTTTCGTTCTGGGATCTAGCCACCAGGAAATGATTTCAATCAGTAGACTGATGATCACAACAGATAGGGCACAATATAGAGCTATGCCTTGAATAACCGGAAAATCCCTTTTCGAGATTGAAGTAAACAGCAGGCTGCCCATTCCCTTGATTCCAAACACCTGTTCAACAACCAGTGTCCCGCCGATCAGATAGGAGATATTCACCCCAAGCAGCATCAGTGTAGGAAGAGCAGAGTTGCGCAGCACATGTTTGAACAGAATCACCCTGCCCGGTATTCCGGCAGCTCTCAAGGTAACTACAAAATCGGATTCCAGGACTTCAAGCATCTGCGCCCTTAACGACCGGACAAGCGTAGGAATCTGTGAAAAAGAAACAGTTATCGCCGGGAGCGCAAGGCTGTGCAGGGCTCCGGTCCACCCTTCTCCCACTCCGCCGACAGGAAACCAGCCAAGCCGGACGCTAAACAGCAGAATCAAAAGAATGCCAACCCAGAAGATTGGCATACCCAGAGTGATTGCAGGAAAAATACGGATCAGATGATCCAGCAGCTTATCCTTATGAGTGGCTGCAAGTGTAGCAAGCAGAAGTGCTATGATGATTGCCAGCACACAAGCCATCAGAATGAGCAGCAAAGTAATGGGAGCCCGCTGCGTGATCAGCTCTCTGGCAGAGGTCCCTGTAACAATTGAATTTCCTGTATCTCCTTGGGTAAACAATGTCTTCACAAAACGTAGGAACTGGTCCCATAAAGAGAGGTCAAGCCCGAGCGTATGATGCATACTCTCGAGCGCCTCAGGTGTACCGTATTCTCCCAGAATCATTTTCGCGGGGTCTCCAGGCACGATGCGGATTATGAAAAAGACTGCCGTCATTACGCATAGGATCACGGCCAGTGCTCTCACAAGTGCTATTAGTAGCCACTTGTGAGATGCATTGCCTCCTGTCCGTCCAGTAAATGAAGAATTAGATTTCATCATTTACTGATGCTAACCGTGTCGAATCTTACACTGCCGTTAGGTAAAACAACCAGTCCCTGGACGGAAGAACGGGCACCGATCAGAATATCAGGATAATACAACGGAATATAAGGTACTTCATCGGCCAGTGTCTGCAGCAGCTTGGAGTAAATGTCTGCACGGCCATCCCCATCCGCTGTTTTCTGCCCATCATATAGAAGCTTGGTGACTTCATCATTCGTGTAATGGGTCCAATACGATTTACTGAAACCTTGCGGGTCCGTCTGGAAAGCAAGAATGGAGTTCGCTTCCGGAGAGTCCGCTTGTCCGCTGTTCAGCATAGCTGAGAAATCATAAGCGAAAAACCGTTCACGGAAGGCGGCAAGTTCAATCGATTCAATCTCTATTTTGATGCCAATCGCTTGCCCTGCAGCCTGAATAATTTGCGCCTCCTGGGCTCTTGAACTGTTGCCTGAAGCAACAAGCAATTTTGTACTGAACCCGCCAGGGAAGGCAGACTTGGCAAGCTCCGCTTTGGCTTCATCCACATTGAAGTTCAGCGCTTTAATCGTATCATTTGCATTATAAGGTATCGTTGGAGGCAGCAGGGAATTTGCAGTCTGTGCATAGCCAAACGTAAGTGCCTTAGTCAAGCCGTCACGGTCCAGTGCGAGCGCCAGGGCACGTCGAACATGCACATCCTTGAAGTGTTCGTCGAGTGTATTGAAGAACAGCTGCTCGGTCACCCAGCTCCCGTTGGTAACTACTGCTGTGTCAGAGCCGTCCTTGATCTCATTGGCATTCTGCAGGGCCAAGGATTCAATTGCATCCACTTCTCCTGCCTTCAGCTGGTTAATCGCCTGGCTGTCATCTTCAATCAGCTTATATACAAGCTTATCAATATTGGGCTTGCCTTCCTGCCAATAGTTCGGATTCTTGGTGAAGGTCAAATCACCAGCAGGGTCCCAGGTCTCAACTACGAACGGTCCTGTACCGATTGGTTTCTTGAAGAACTCTTCTTCGGTAACTCCGCCGAAATGGTTCGGGATAATCCCGTTCGAGAAGTTGGACAGCTCGGAGATGAACGGTGTATATGGCTCTTTGAGCGTAATAACCAGCGTTTGTTTATCCTGTGCTTTGATCGTAGCCACCTTTGCCGAAATGGCCAGCGGGCCTTTAACCTTCAAATGCCGCTGCAGCGAAAAAACCGCATCTTCAGCAGTTACATCCGTACCGTTCGAGAACTTCAAGCCGTCACGGAGAACAAAAGTATAGGTCAAGCCGTCTTTACTGATGCTGTGTGACTTGGCAAGAAAGTCCACTATTTCACCTTTGCTGTCAAATGAAACGAGGGATTCAAACACTTTATCAATCGCAAACGCATTGTTCGATGTAATTTCATTATGCAGATCGAATGAAGTCACCGCAGCAGGCCGACCATAGACAAAAGTGCCACCCACAGCGGGTTCAGCCGCGCCTGCACTCTGAGTTGGAGCCGGACTGGCACTCTCCTGAGCCGCATTGGTTGAATCAGCTTTATTATTGGAGCCGGAGCATCCTGCTAGTAATACCAGAAACAGAACTGCCAACGTCCCTATTCCAACCGACTTTTTAAAAGATGCTTTTAACTTTGACACGAGTGACCACCCCTTCTGATAAATCTTATGTGTTTAGTATGGATTGAATTATGGATGAATCATCCTCGTCTGTCAAACAAAAAATCAGATCCCGGCTGATAATAGATCTAATATATCCATTGCAGGAAATGAATTCGTTTTTATCTATATTTCCAGCAAGGACGGCTCCCCCAGGAGCAATGAAATTTCATGCAGCACACCCTGTTCATTATTGCTCACCGTGTGATAATTGACTACAGCTTTGACTTCCGGCGAAGCGTTGTCCATAGCATAACTGTATTTGCATAACTTCAGCATTTCAATATCATTACTGCTGTCTCCAAATGCCGCACATTCCTCAGGCCGCACACCATAGCGCTCCATCAGACGTTCAAGCCCTGAGGCCTTGTGGCAACCGGGAATGATCAGGTCAATACACTGATGGCCACTGGTCACAGGATCTACCATTCCCCTCAGCTCTTCCATGAGCAGCGGCAGATATTTCGCAACACCACCGGCTGTCCAATCAGGAGTGAGTAAGGAAAATTTGAAAATCTGGTCATTTACCTGCTCAAATGAGCTTACCTTCTGCAATCTCGGATAATAGCGGCACATGAGCTCATAGAAATCATTGCTGGCATCCTCGAGCACATAAGCCCCTTCCACTCCGCACATGACTGCCGAAATTTCCTCATATTGACTCAGCTTCTTCACGATCAGCCTTACCTGATCCGGTGGAATTTTGCCCGTAAACAACACTTCTGTCCCATCGATGACATAGGCGCCATTCTCTGCAACATAAGCGAGCTCATCCTGGATATCTTCAAAAATAGATTTTAGCTTATAATACTGGTTCCCGCTGGCTACCACGAAATGAACGCCTTTAGCCTTCATTACAGCGTAGAGCTGTTTGAACCATTTTTGATTATAGTTTTTTTTATCATCTAAAAAGGTGCCGTCCATATCTACTGCAATTAACTTGATGTTCATTGTAAGTTCTCCTCATGTAAGTTTATGTTGTCTCCTTTACTGTAAATTGTGAAATGCATTTCATGTCAAGCAACCTACAGACTCGAATTCACCTTACTCAATAATCTCATCAGTGTTTCCGCCTCTTCCGCAGTAAGATTTTCCGTGATGCTTTTTTCCACTTCCGCAAAAATCTCATTGAACTCCTCGACCAGAACCGCCGCTTTCTCCAATAGATATATTTTTTTCTGCCGCTCATTTTCTTTGGGGATCACGCGTTGGATATATCCTTTTCTCTCCAGGCCTTGAAGCATGCTGGTGATGCTGGCCTCCTTACGGTTGAAATGCTCCGCCAGATCCTTTTGGATCAGACCGTTCTCCTGATTTTCCGCAATATAGCCGATCATCTGCCCCTGCTGTGCATTCATGCCCAGCTCCGCTAATCTTTCATTTGCCTGTCTTTTCTTTTTCAATCCAATTTCCCGGATCAAATCTGAAAATGGCGTGTTCGAAGGTTGTTCAGTCATGGGAAAACTCCTTTAGCTATGGATGTATAGTTAGATATCTAATTATATGAATAGCATATGCTTCATCCTTCTAACAGTCAAACAAAACAGGCCAATGATCATTTCTGATCACTGACCTGCAATGCCAGGTGACTTGCCCAACCCGCGTATCATTCGTTCTATGACGCACTGGTCAGCTTTCGCACAACCTCTTGGACGTACTTGCGTTTGGTAATGATGTAGAAGCTGAGCTGAAATAGGAAATAGATAGCGATCACAATCGTAGTGTTCTTCATGAATTCACCGAGGATATCGGAGCCGCTCATGACATGTGTGACTAGATAGATGAAGGAGTAACCGAAGAGGCTGCCCAGAAGCAGGGGTACAAAAAAGGTTATGAGCAGCTCTGCGGATACCACCGTCCGTATCTCCCTGTCACTGATCCCTATTTTGTACAGCTTGCGGAAAAAGACAATGGCATTCCCTATTTCGGTGTATTGCTTGAAATACAGCACCATTCCACCTGCCACAAAAAACAAAACGCCGACAAGCGAGGTTATGAACACAAACAGCGAATAGTTCTTTTTCAGCTCTTTATAGGCATCTATTTTGGAGGAGACCGCAAACCATTGGCCGCTTCCATCCTTGTCTGTTGCCTGCAAAGTATCCTTCAGCCTCTGGACGATCCCTTCTGTACCCTTCCAGTCTGTAAAGTTGATCCCATAATGGGTACCTATTGCACCGCCGTCTACCTTAGCCGCCATGTCCTTGTAATCCTCATTACTGATTACGATGCCTGAGCTTGTGGGATAAGAGCTTGCTGTTGCAAACCAATCGCCATGGTAGGAAGACTTCACCTTAAAATCGAAGGTTTGGGTACCATCGGTGAATTCAATCGCTGCTCCCGGGTCAATTCCATGAGAACCCGGCTCCCATGCCGTGATGATATTCAAGGCTTCTCCTACCCCCACGGTTACCTTCTCGCCTGTTAGTGAGTTATACTTATCCTGTGAAATAATTGGCTTTGACTTCAGAACATCGTATTTGTCGCCTTCCAGATTCATTTTCAGATTCAGAAAGCTGGTTTCAGTGATCGACTTGAATGGCTCGCCGGACTGCTCCAGCATCTGTTCCAGCTGTCCGCTCCCCAGTGTGTGTACACCTGTTACCGAAATATACTCGATATCATATTTATTCCGCTCCGCAATACTTTCCGACAGCTGCAGCAATGAGAAAGGTGAAGCTACGAGAAAAATGGTCACCCCGCTGAGAATACTCAGGATAAACATCACACGCTTGTTCTGATTGAATTTGTGATTAATTTCGGTGATGGAGAGAAGGTGACGGTAATAGAATTTCTTATTCTTCAGGAAGCGGATCAGCGTGTTCCCCAGATGGGCAATGATCATGTAGATACCGGTGAAGCTCATCAAAATATATGAAATGATCATGAACGGATTCGTATTCAGGCTCTCATGATTGGAGATCAGCACCAGGAAGAGGATCGAGGCCACAACCAGCCCCACGCCTGCCAGCCCCAGTATAGTGTCATTCTTCTTTGCATGATTATCCTGCGTACGGGAATCCTTCATCCGATCCGCGATATCCAGCTTGCCGACTTTTACGCTTGATATCAGCTGTGAGGCGGCAAAAATCACTGTAAAAACAACCGCAGTCACTACAAAACTCGCCGCACTAAGCGAATACGAAACCTCCTTCAGATCCAGCAAATCAATCGCTATATTCTGAAACAGCCGGGAAAAGACCGCTCCTGTGATGATCCCGGCGACGAGTGAGGAAGCACTGATGATCAGATTCTCCAGCAGAATAAGTTTCTGCAAATCATTTTTGTGCATGCCCAGTGACATAAAGATGGCGAATTCTTTGCTTCTCGATTTGATAAATGAGGAATGTGCATAATTGATGAAAAACACGGAAAACAGCGTCAGAGCTACTAGACTCAAGATCAGTACAATCCGGATCACATCCTCCGCCGTGCCCTCTCGAACACTATTATTGAACAGCAAGGATGCATAGAGGAAAAAAATTGTGATTGCAAAGGCACTGCACATGAAATAGGAGGAAAAATTCCGTACATTACGTTTGAAGTTCTTAATCGTGACGTCTCTAAAGGTCATTGCGCTCTCCTCCGATGATCGCCAGACAATCCAGGATCTGATCGAAGAACGCCTTGCGGACCCCGCTGCTGACAATCTCCATGCAGATCGCCCCGTCCTTGATGAATATGATTTTTTTGCAAAAGCTAGCAGCGAAGGCGTCATGGGTTACCATCAGAATGGTGCTCTCACGCTCCTGATTCATCCTCGCGATGCATTTCATCACGGCACTCGAAGATTTGGAATCCAGGTTGCCAGTAGGCTCATCTGCAAAAATAATATCCGGATCATTGACCAGCGCCCGGCTGACCGCGACTCTCTGCTGCTGCCCCCCGGAAACGTTATAAGGATATTTGCCGGCTATTTCGTTGATACCGAACAGCTTCATAATCTCCTCGCTTTTAGCTTCCATCTGCTCTTTGTCTTTCTTGTCAAGAATCATGGGCAGCATGACATTTTCCTTCAGCGTCAGACTGTCCATCAGATTAAATTCCTGGAATACAAAGCCGAGATGCTGCCTGCGGAAGAGCGACATTTCATTTTTGTCCAGAGAGGTGATATTCTTGCCGCCTATAAAAACCTCACCGTAGCTCGGCTTGCCAATACCGCTTAGGATATTCAGCAAGGTGGTTTTGCCGCTGCCTGAGGGTCCCATAATGCCGATGAAATCTCCCTTTTCCACAATAAAGCTGATGGAATCGAGTGCTACTGTCGAGTTACCACCATTCTGAACACCATAGATCTTCTTGACCTCTTTGACTTCCAGTACTATGCTCACCAGTTCATCTCCCTTTTTGTTTTCTGGGTGTATTGAACGATATATCTTCATTGTAGAAGTCCCCGGGAGCAGTATCCATCCATTTAAGTTACGCTGTCTTTCAATTTTGAAAGGTAAGCAATCTGTACCTCTGTGCCCTGATTTACTTCTGAGGAAATGGTGAGGTGATGACCCAGCTTCCGGGCAATTTCCGAGCAGACATAGAGGCCAATACCTGTCGCCTGATGGTGGGTACGGCCGTTTTTCCCGGTAAAAAAGGGCTGGAACACCCGCTGTAAATCCACTTTTTCGATGCCAATGCCTTCATCCCGGATGGACAGCACCACCTGATCGCCACTCTGCTTAATATGGAAGTGGATGGATTTCGCCTCTTCTCCCGCATCCGAATATTTGATCGCATTGGTGACGATTTGCTCCAGCATCGCGTGATTCCATTTGCTGTCCGTCATGACGATTACGTTCTCCTCTTCGCATTCGATCACCGGATAGACATTGTTATAGATGTATTGGTTCCGCTTGCTGTTGATCAGGGCTCTGAGCGATTCCAGCAGATGGATGGGTTCCGGGTTATAATCACGGGTGAAATGCTCCAGCCGGAAGAATTTCAGCATCTGGTTCAGCATGCTCAGGATTTTGTCCTTCTCTTCTCCGATATGCTGCAAGGCAAGGGCGTGGCCGGTAGTGTTCATATTGTAATTCTGCAAGATGAGGTCGATGACCGACAGCGGGGTTTTTAGATTATGTATCCACTGCGATATGAATTTGTGAGTACTGTCAGCCTGGGCTTTGATCTCATAAATCTGGTCCTGGTAGGTGTGGTGAATGCGGTGAATCATCGAAATGATGGACTGCTGTTCACAGGAAAAGCCTTTTTCTTCAATCTCAACATTCTCTGATAGCCTCTGGATCTCCCGACGGGTGGAGACATATTTGATGAAGCGGAAGCACATGAATAAGATATAGACATACACACTGATGCTGAGCAGGTACAGAAGCTGGATATTGCCGCTAATATAATGATTGCAGTATACACTCACCAGAAGATGGCTGATAAAATAGACAAGCGTGAACGAAAAATGATCTCGCAAAAAATCCCGAAACAGCTTGATACTCACTGGCGTGCCCCTCCTGCCATAGCCGAATCAAAGATATAGCCCACGCCTCTTTTTACCTTGATAACATCCTGAAAGCCCAGATTGGCCAGTTTGCTCTTCACCCGGGTGACATTCACAGTGAGCGTATTATCCACAACGAAATGCACATCGTCCCACAGCTCCTCCAGCAGCTCTTCCCTGCTGACGATCGTATCCTGCTTATCCATCAGCTTCTTCAGCAGCTTGTACTCATTCTTGCTTAACTCTTCAACCATACCATTGCAGGAAATGCTGAAATTGCGGTCATCCAAATGTATCGGCAGCGGTTCTTTCTCCGGTTCCGGCTTGGCTGCATATTCCCCGTAATTCCGGCGCAAAATCGCCATAATCTTGGCCAGCAGCACCTGAATGTTCAGCGGCTTGACGATAAAATCATCCGCACCCAGCTCCATGCTCAGCACCTGGCTAGACTCTTCATCTCTGGCGGAGATCACAATGATCGGCACCGTGGTCTTTCTTCTGAATACCCGGCAATAGTAGAATCCGTCATAGTACGGTAAATTCAGGTCAAGCAGCACCAGATGCGGCAGTTCCTGCTCAAAGATCTGCTCGACTTGCAAAAAATCCGCAACCTCCACTACTTCATAGCTGTACTTGCGCAGAATATCGGTGATCAAGGTTCTGATTTTGCTGTCATCCTCGACGATCATAATCTTGAACAATTCCGTCACCTCCGGGCATTAGCGCCTCCAACTGCTGCATCAGCCGGGTCTCTCCCATCTCAGTCATCGCTTTGGAAGGAAGCACGATGGTAAAGACATATGTACTTCGAAGCACAGTTATGGCCTTATATGAAGGGAAGTTTTTAAATTGGGTGATGACATTTTGTTCTTTCCATACGCATCCCTTAACTTCAAACAGCTCGGTAGGGACTGTAAAACCGGTCTGAATCACTTTGGACATCGCTTCCTTTACTGTCCAGAGCAAAGTCAGGAAAACGGGAGCCTGTATTCCAAGTCCATGCAGCAGGAATTGCTCCTCCTTGGATGTAATTCTCGCTATGGCATCCATGGCCTTCTCATCTATGAGCTCCATATCAACACCCAATAAAAGCCGGGGGTCATAATCAATTGCCGCGCCCATGGTATCGCAATGGGTAATGGTGATCTTCCGGTCACTTCCACGTATAAATGGCTGACCCATGACTCCATGATCAATGACTATATCATTTAGATCATCATCGGCACGAGCCACTGCCATTTTACAAGCCAGCTTACTGAGGAGATAGCTATTACGTCTTCGCTGGTATTGGAAGCTGTTGTATTGATCCTTTTCCACCTTGCTCAGATAATCCAGTGGTCCATCCTCTGGAGGCACGGAAACCACACTAATATTCAACCCATATATGCCTTCCGGACCTTCTAGTTTAAGCTCCGCTTTCCTTACAATCCTGGTGAGAAAAAGCTTGTATTGCTTTTCAAAAGTTGCATACAGCATATCTGTGCCCCTATTCTTGTTCTCAAGTACTTTTCGATTTTTTTACCAGAATATCCCGTTTGAATCTACTAAATTATCATCTACCCTCTTCTGAAATGTCAATGAATGTTTATGCTGTATAATGTTGAATTCCGGCACAAAAAAGCCTGCAATTATTTAATTGCAGACTGAATATCGTTATACATGTCGGGTATTGTGTAATATAGAATATACCAATGATCACAGGAGGTTATATCCTTGCCAACTACAGATTGGATCCCGGTCGCCGCACTTACTCTCTCGATATTATTGATGTTCAGAGTAATGACCCTTAGTAGGAGGGTTAAAGATTTGCAATCACAGCTGGATCGGATCGATAACCGCTCAGGAATGGGAGGAAGTATGTTCAAACCAAATATGGAAACACCCACACCGCTGTATGTACAGAACATGGAATTTGCTCCGGACCTGGAGAGAAGGCTGCATCTGCTGCTGGCTGAAGGTAAGAAAATCCAGGCGATCAAGGTGCTTCGTGAAGCGAGGAATTTATCGCTGAAGGATGCCAAGGATTACGTTGACCATATGGACCAGGGCAGGTAATCCTTTGTAAATAGTACTTTCCGGCCATAGCCTTGCTTAACCAATGAAGACAAGAACCGGCTGCGCGAATCCCTAAAGGGACTGTGCAGCCGGTTCTACGTTAACGTATATAGTTATCGGGGCCTTATCCAGCGCGCCGGGGGCATATTAGCGCGTTAGATGTCTTTCATAACGAAAATCCGCAGCGAAATCAGATAAGAACAATACAGCAGAAATATGTAAGCCACACCGCCTATAGCCCACAATAAGATATGGCTTGAGGTTTGCGGGTGGATCCAATCGAGCAGAGCCGGAAACCGCTTTGCCAAATGAGAAGTAGCAGTGATATTCAACATGATCAGCATGATAAAGGCAAAATTTACGATCTGCATCCCTTTTTGTCCCAGCCAGAAGTACAGCGGTAAATAAAAGGCTGCAAGTACCGGGAAGGTTGCAATGGTCAATAGTAACTCTCTCCAGGCAACCGGTTCACTAATCTGCCCGGATAAAACCCCGGCGAGGTAGAGCAGCAGCGTGCAGATCAGACTGATGATAGCATACGGGAGCAGACTTAAATATTTGGCCAGTACCAGCTGATGGCGGGGCACCGGAAGACTGATCTGAAACCGCTGGTTGTTATCCAGCACGTCCATAGCGCAGGCATTCAACAATATCAGCATTGCCGGAAGCAGGGCAAATACCGCGTAGGCATCAATATTCGTAAAACCCATAATGATATAGTATGGAATCAGCAGCAACAAAAACTTGCGGACCAGGAAGAAATCCTTACGGATCAAATAAATGGAGTTACGCATGTGCTTCACTTCCTTTTACGGTAAAATACATGATTTCCTCCAGCGTAGGGATCTCACAGATGGCGGTATCCTTGAAGTAGCGTTCGCCTTCCGCACGGTTGCCGATCAGTCCTTCGAAGCCTACAGCAGTCTCACGAATACCAATGAACCAGCGCCGGACGTCCCGATCAAGCAGTTCCCTCCCGCCTTTGACCAGCAGATATTTCTCTGTAAGAGATTCCTTCATCTCGTTGAAAACCAGCCGTCCGTCATTGATGAACACAATATAATCGGCAATGCGGTCCAGATCCATTGTGTTATGTGTGGAGAAGAGAATGGACTTCTTCTCATCCTGGATGTGTTCACTAAGCAGCTCCAGCAGTTCTCTGCGGAATATCGGGTCGAGCCCCGAAGTAGGCTCATCCATAATCAGCAGATCCGCATCGTGGGACAGGGCAATGGCAAGTGAGAACTTGATTTTCATCCCTTTGGACAGATCCTTGATCTTCTTATCCTGCGGGAGCTTGAATCTCTCCTGGTACTTCTGGTATATATCCTCATTCCAGCGGCTGTAGAACGGAGCAATGATCCTCTTCATTTGATTAACAGTAAGACGTTCGTAATAAATATTTTCATCGGATACATAGCCGATCCGGTCCTTGATAGCCGCCTGATGAAGCAGATGGTTCTGCCCGAATAGCTGAATTTCACCCTGATCCGGATAGACCATCCCCATGATCATTTGGATCAGGCTTGTTTTACCCGCCCCATTCGGGCCGATCAGCCCTGTGATATACCCTTCCTTAATGCCGACCGTAATATCACGCAGTTCAAACCGGTCATAGCTTTTGCTTAAGCCTTCCAGCTGAATGACCTCACTCATTCTTTCTCCTCCTCATAGAGCAGTTTCAGCATCTCCGCAAGTTCCTTATATTCCATTCCCAAAAGCCTGCTCTCGTCAATAAGCTCTTTCAGCTTGCCTTCCATAATCCGCAGCCGCTGCTCCCGGATGAACTCCTGATCTGCCCCGGATACAAATGAACCCTTCCCGACGATAGAATTAATCAGACCCTCCCGCTCCAGCTCCTCATAAGCCCGTTTCGTGGTGATCACGCTGATCTGCAGCTCTTTGGCTAGCTGGCGGATGGATGGCAGCGGCATCCCGGTAACCAGTTCACCCTGAAGAATCAGCTGGCGGACCTGACCCGCTATCTGGGCATAAATCGGCTCGCCGGATGTACTCGATATCAATATGTTCATGTTGCAGCATCAGCACCCTCTGTAATTACTGTAATTATTGTATATGTGTAATATATACACTATTTGTTTGCTTGTCAAGATTCTCTCTATGCATTAAAGCATGAGGTATCCTGATACCTCTTTATGGGAAAAGGTATGAATATGAGTTTTTATCAAGCTTTTAACTGTTCACTAACGATTGGAAATTATAGTAGATCTAAAAGGGGTTAATCCTTCCAATGCGCACAAAATGGTTCAAGCTAGGCTACGGGACTCTGATTGTTGTCTTCATTCTGCTGTTGATGCCCAAATATTCTTACAATGACCCTGACACGTTCTGGCATATTGAACTCGGCCGTTACATGATTGCCCACCACACCGTGCTGCATCATGCCATCCATACCTTTTACAATGACAAGCTGCCCTATATTCCCCATGAGTTCGGATTTCAGCTTCTTATTGCTCCCTTGTACCAGGCATTCGGGTGGCCGGGAATCTACCTGTTGACTGCCATTTGCCTCTTCTGGCTTATTATGGGACTGCTCCGTTTAGGGAAGGTTTCGCGCAAAGAACTGGGCCTGCCTGAGGAGCATCCGCTCCTCCTGCCTTTTGTGCTGCTGATCACCAGCTGGATCTATTACAACTATTTCAAAGGGCGGCCGCAGATGATCTCTTCCGGGATGATTGTGTGGTTCTTCGTGTATCTGCGGGAATTCCAGCTGAAGACAAGTCTTAAATATGCCACTGCGATGTTGCTCCTCTCCTGCGCAATAGCTAATATTCACACCGGAGTATGGCTGGTGATTGCAGTGTTTACGGGCATGGCTGTGCTGGAATCATTGCTGGAGAAAAAACTAAATTTACGCCGTGCCGCAGTATTCATACTGGTCTGGCTCTCCGGACTTTTGAATCCGGCTGGTGCAAAGAGCTTGCTATATATCTTCACCGTAACCCATAATCACTTCAACATGCTCATCAACGAGTGGCAGCCGATCCAGTTCAACCGAATTGAGAATCTGCCTATTTTGCTGCTGCTGTTGTTTTTTGCGGTAACCCTTCCTTTTTCACTCTACAAAAAGCCCTTCCGCTTCTTCCTGATGGCTGGCATTCTCTATTTGGGGGTAACCAATTTCAAGCAAAACCTGTTTATGTGGTTGTTTATTCCTTATTTCGCAGGCGTTTTCTTCGAAGTGGTACCGTATTTCCGTAGCCTGTCCCTGCGTCTTGGCCGGGGGACTCTGATGTTTGCACTTACAGTAGGCCTGTCCCTTAATATCGTCTGTATTTTCACCGTACCGCCGGCTATCGATGCCAGAGCTTATCCCGTGAAAGAAATGGACTATGTCCTGGAACATGCGGCACAGGGCGTCCGGCCTAGGGTGCTCTCCAGCTATGGATCATCCGGTTATGTCATGTACCGCGGTGGTGACGTGCTCTGTGACGGAAGGCAGGACCCTTTTATCACCAAAGCCTCTGCCGGGCCGATGGGCTGGACCGCTTTTGAGCGTTCCATGTACGGTTTCTCGGAATACCTTCCCGATATTGTGAAGTTCGACCATCCCGACTTTTTAATCGTCAAAAACAACAGCTCCACGCGGCTTTATCAGGACTGGGTTAAAACCTTTGGAACACCGGTCTTCAAAGGAGACTATGGCAGCGTATTTTCGTTATGAGAGGTTGCAGAAAGCACCTCCTCCGGTTCCATGCTAAACAGGCATAATCCGCTTCAAATAGAGGGAATATACCTGTTACTTTATTATCCATTGGCAGCTCACGTAGGAACACCAATTGTTATATGGACAAATGTTGCAAATAGAACAAACCTGTTGTAGCCTGACAATAGTGCGTCTCATTCATTACATAAAGGTGGACCGGCCATGATTCCTGAGCATTATTCCTTTACCGCCGGCTTTAATCTGCTCCCCGAGGAGCAGGACCTTGCCGTTCTGTTCAGCGGTGAAGGCCAGCCATATCCCGGTCATAAAATCGGACCATCCGTTCATGATTATTATCTGATCCATACGGTGCTGGAGGGTGAGGGCTGCTTTCAGAGCAGCACTGTTTCTCAGCAGTGCAGGAGCGGAGACACCTTCGTAATCTTTCCCGGCTCCCTCTTCAGCTATCAGGCGGATGATCGTAACCCGTGGCATTATGCCTGGGTTGCGCTCCAAGGCACCGGTGTATCCGGGCTTCTGTCCGATATCGGCATTACAAAGGAGCGGCCGCTGCTGCATACAGAGAATACCCTGGAGCTGCATAGCTTGTACGAACAAATCCGTCTGTGCTTCCGGCAGTCTGCTTATCCGCGTCTGGAAAGTCTGGAGGCCTCTGGATGGACGCGGCTCCTGCTTCACCATTTCGGACAGGACAACCTGGCCATCCTGCCTGCCAGGCCTAAGGAAATGCCGGAAATCATCGACCGGCAGATTGACCAGGCCATCCGCTGGATCTCCCTGCAGTTCCATCAACAGATCAGCATTGACCATATGGCCGCTACGCTCGGTTACCACCGTGCGCATCTGTCCAAGGCTTTTAAGCAGAAAACAGGCCTCTCCCCCAAGCAGTATCTGCTAAAGATGCGGATGGACAAAGCCAAAGGTCTGCTTGCCGGCCCCCTCACCATTGATCAGGTAGCTTCGTCTGTCGGCTTCAACGATGCACTGTATTTCTCCAGGCAATTCCGCAAATTCAGCGGTATGTCACCCAGTGAATACCGCTCAATGCTGCGGCAGGAATAGACGGCGCACCTGTTAAGCCGTGTGTTCTTTTCTCCGGCGCACCAGCCAGAGAACGATAAGAATAACAACGGCACCGCAAATGATATAACTCACAGGACGCATGTACTCCTCAACGACTGTCCAATGGTCTCCAAGGCGATATCCCAGATATACCAGAGCGATATTCCAGGGCAAGGAACCCAGAGCTGTAAAAAAAACAAATTTCCCGGGTTTCATCCCGGCAATTCCAGCGGGTAAAGAAATGAAGGTCCGAATAAAAGGCAGCATCCGGGTGAAGAACACCGTACTTTCACCGTAACGGTCGAACCAGCGCTGGGACTGCTCCAGGTGGCGTGAATTAAAGAGAATATATTTACCATACTTTTCCAACAACCTTCTGCCTCCATGTGCCCCCACATAAAATGCGGCTATAGAGCCAACGAGATTGCCGAGCACTCCCGCGGCCACCACCTCCGGAAAAGACAACGCTCCTCTGGCAATCAGCAGTCCGCCGCTAAGCATAATGACCTCGCTGGGAATGGGAATACAGGCGCTCTCCAGCACCATCCCAATCCAGATTCCCCAGATTCCCAGCGTATTTACAAGATTCAGAGCGGCATCCGTTATCGCGTTCAGTAATTGGTGCATGCTATCCCTCCTTATCTTACCTTATTGCTCTTATCACACTTCAGAACCATTAATGGTTCTGAAGCTCCTCTACAACGGGAAAAGACAGCGTGACTGCCGTTCCCTGTCCGGGTATGCTGGAGAGCGTTATGCTGCCGCTGTATCTAGCGACCAATCGTTCTGCAATGGCGAGCCCCAGGCCGCTTCCGCCTTGTTCCCGGCTTCTTGACTTGTCCACGCGATAGAACCGCTGAAACAATAGGGGCAAGTCCTCCTCCGGCACTCCAATACCACAGTCCTCTACACTGATGTGAAGCCGGGACTCCTGCACAGCTCCATTTATCGTAATGGTCCGTGTAGCCCCCGAATATTTAACAGCATTATCCAATAGAATAAGCAAAATCTGCTCCAGATGATTCGGCACGATATGGATTACCGCACCGTCTATGTCATCGAGATTCTGAGTGAAATGGAAATCGGGATGCAGCAAAGCAAAGTTCCGCAGGGTGTATTGAAGGGTATCATTGGCTATGCAAGGAAAGTCGTATAGCTCCCTGCTCTTCTCTTCTGCCCGTGTAAGCTCCAGTAATTCATTGACAATCCCTTTCAGGCGGCCCAGCTCCTGCACCGATACATTCAGCGATTCTTCAAGAATCATCGGATCATGTTTACCCCAACGGCTAAGCAATGAAATATGCCCTTCAATGATAGAAATCGGTGTCCGTAATTCATGGGAAGCATCTTCAACGAACTGCTTTTGGCTATAAAAGGAAGTTTCGAGCTGATCCATCAGATCATTAAAAACCCTGGCAAGCTGAGCCAGCTCATCATTGCTGCCCGAGATGCGTACCCTCTCCTGCAGCCCTTTTTGCTTAATGCTGGTCATGGTGTCTCTTAACGATTGAATGGGCCGCAGGAGCTGACGGGACAAAAAAACTCCCCCTATCCCGCTGATGACGATAGCACCCAGCCAGCCGGCGATCATAACACCCAGCAGCATATCACTTAGCTGATCAGAGCTTTCCAGGTTGTTCACAATTTCTATAGTTCCGTTAAACTTGGAGGTTCGCAGCGGACTTCTGACGATCAGAAGATGTTCTTCTTCATGCCAGATACTGTCCGTGGTTGTCTTCGTTGATACTTGCGGTTTCACCCATTCCTCCGGCAGTTGGGCAGATGCGGTTAATACCGGTTTACCGCGAGCATCCAGAATACGGATCAGCTGATGGCTCCCGTTGATGCTCTCAATAAAAGAATGGCTGCCGGCGATTCCTTCAGCCGTTTCGTTCTCTGCCCGGAAGTACCCTTGAATCTCCTCTATATTCTTGTGGAGGGCAATCTGCTCCTGATGCAACATCCAGCGGTTAATCACAAAATATTGCACCCCGTTGTAACTCAGAAACAGTACACACAGCAAAATAGAGGACCAAATGGCCAGCATCCAGCGGATGGACAACCGCGACAGCAGTGTGGTGACTCTTCTCATTTACGGATCACATATCCCAGACCGCGCAGAGTCTGTACAACACTGGGTTGTCCAGGTGAGTCGATTTTCCCTCTCAAATAGCTGATGTACACATCTACCACCTTCATTTCTACATCCGTTTCATAGCCCCATACTGCCTCCATCAGCTTCTCCCGGGTCATGACCCGGCCCATGTTCTGCATCAACACCAGCAGGATATCGAATTCGCGCTTGGTGAGCTCAAGGGTCTCCCCGGCTTTGGTAAGGGTCCGGCCCAGCGCGTCGAGCTGAAGATCCTGGCATACCAGCAGATGCCCTTCCAATAGAGTGCCCGCTCTTCGTAGTAACGATCTCATACGTGCGAGTAGCTCCTCAATCGCAAAAGGTTTGGCGATATAATCATCGGCACCACTGTCCAGCCCGTTGATTTTATCGGACAATCCGTCCCGGGCTGTAATGATAATGACCGGAGTCTGCTTCACCTTGCGGATGCGCCGGCAGACCTCAATTCCGTTAAGGCCCGGCAGCATCAGGTCCAGCAATATTAAATCCCAGTTTTCTTCCTCTGCCAGCTTCAGACCGTTAATCCCATCCTGCGCCCGGGTAACCGAATAAGATACATGCTGCAGCTCCAGTTCAATGAAGCGGGCCAGATTCTTCTCATCTTCAATCAATAGTATTCTGTTCATATGTGATCCTCTCCACGTGAAGCCATTCATTCATTCCTTCACTTCTATACAGGTACAACTAAGTGTACCTCTGCTTTCTTAAAGAATCATTAATTTATGAATGGTGTTCCTGATCAATTGTCACTTCACCTGTTCCAACTCTGATAAAGCTGTCCCAAAATGACCCTACCCTATCATTAAGCGAGTTTCAGGCGATTAAAAACGGAGGAATGGGCAGATTTACGCATAACAAAAAGGAGCATTGGGGGAAATGCTCCTTTTTGTCTTACATCTTCAAGTTGGTTGCTGTGATCGCTGGGCCCAGTTAGAATCCCAAACTTATATCTATAATTTACCATCAAAATTACATAAATACAAGTATTTCCTTTCTATTCCATGGAAAAACATTTCATCAGGAGTACGGGGCGTTTATTTGGATCTCTACATCATAGCTACGGAGTCAATTGTGTGTGATGTTCCTGTGTAGCTGCCTCATAACCGGCCCTTTGCAAAATAGAATGGACCACAGCCGTCTTCCCTTCGCAGTAAGCATCGATATCATATCGGAACTGCTCGGCCAGACTCAGCTTCACTTGTTCATATTCCCGTGCGGCTGATGGGTTGACCCGTAGATATTCGCGTAAAATAATATGCTCCAGATGCCCTTTACCGTCCTTTGGACACACGTACAGATGATATTTCATGAACCCGTCTTCCTGCTCCCGATTGAATGCTTCCCTGCCTTCGATACCGAGATTGCCTTGATGAACATATCCATATTGACTTAACCGCTCAACGATCTTCGGGAAAACCTCATAACTCTCCATCACCAAATCTATATCAATGATGGGTTTGGCTGATAATCCTTCAACAGAAGTGCTGCCGACATGTTCAATAGCTAGGATAAGATCACCAGTTATTTCATGCAGCCATTCGCGCAATCTGCCGAACTCACTCTTCCATTCGGGATCATAAGGAACCACTTCAACAACCTTAGTTTTTTTAGCGATGCTCTTCACCCCCTATACGTTTCTTAATAGACCAGCATTGTATGGCACAACTATTATAGCAGGATCTGTCAATTATGAACTCAAATTACTTTTTGCCCTATGATGGATAAGATACTGGGATAAAATACAAAACACCGCCTCATACTAAGCTTGGAGAGATGGAGGTGAACGTCATGCCCAAAAACAGTGCCGATCCCAAACACGACCGCGCCAATAACCGTGCGGATAAGAAAAACAATCAGCAGAATCACGATCATCTCACCGAGGAGCCTCAAATGGTTAGCAACAATAAAGCTGCCGATTATGTGCCAAGCTTAAATGGTGTTACCAAAAATGAAACTTAGTTGACGGAAAGGCTGCACCTCGTTGCTCTTGGACGAAAGTGCAGTCTTTTCATGTAACCATGTGGAATGGACTGCACATAAGCCAATCATGTCAAAAACCAGACGATACCTGAGCCCACCCGGGAGAATTTGCATGGATGGTCTGGCCTTTTTATTCAGCTTTCGTCCTGGTAGGTCGGTTGCGTTACTCCTATTCGTGCTTCGACTGTACGGGGATTGAATCACATCAGGGAATATTCTTGAGGTCAAATGGAGGATTTTATAGTAATATAGAAGAAATGCCCGATTCTGGATTCTCAAACCGGACAGGAGGTGAACACAAATGATCCAGTACGACAGGATTATGGAGAAGCTGCGCATGAATCCGCTAAAAAATGTCACCTTGCTAAAAATGCTCACTGCACACCACCAAGTGATGGACAGTTATCT
Organism: Paenibacillus sp. P3E; assembly: GCF_001909045.1. Classification (NCBI taxonomy): domain Bacteria; kingdom Bacillati; phylum Bacillota; class Bacilli; order Caryophanales; family Paenibacillaceae; genus Paenibacillus; species Paenibacillus sp. P3E. The sequence goes on from NZ_LVWH01000163.1 coordinate 63,131, forward strand.
TATCGAACAGGAGAACAATTGGGGGATTCTGCTGCTGCTGCCGGCTAACGCTTTCTCATATGATCTCAGAGCTTATCCCAATGCCAACACCATCGTGCTCTTGGATTACAGCAGCCCGGAACTGATCCCGGCATTAATTGACCAGTTGCCCAAGGATGCCCGGCTTGTCTTCAAGCTTCAGGATGAGTATAGCGTACTTGCATTTTCTGAACACTATCCGCTCTATAAAACCCGCTGTTTTTACTCCTACAGCACAGCATCCGCTCATTCCTTTGCCGAGGACAGGGATACGGTGCTCAGTGAACTGCCGGATGAAAGACTATATCCGTTGTGGGCGGCAAATGGCTATTCCAGTGACGAAATCGGGCATTATTTTGCGGATGGTGCCTTTTCCGTATCTCTTTTTGAAGGCGAAATTCCGCTGAGTACCTGCTTTGTTTTCCGTAATGAAGAACAGATCTGGGAAATCGGGGGTGTGCATACCGTTGAAGAAGGAAGGAAAAAGGGATTGGCGAAGCGTGTGGTCCGCACAGCACTATTCCATACCCTGCAAAGAGGTTATATTCCCAGATACCAGGTTCAGGATAATAATGTTCCTTCCATTCGACTGGCAGAGTCTTTAGGTCTGCCGCTTGCGGTGAAGCTTACACACTGGATCAACTACATAGAACAGCCGATATAAATAAATACAAGTGGAAACGGCTTCGCCGTCCTTTTGAGGACGGTATCCGTTTCAGCGAGAAATAGAAGGATAATTTATCGCGTGAAACATAAAAATTCTTATCTTTGAACAAAGAGCACATCTCCGGTTGGAAAATATTATATAATACACTGGAGCCATGGTTCACAAAACACATAAAAGGAGCTATCACATGAGTTATCAACCCCCGCCATTTGGAAATCAGGAATATTACACACAGCCACCCGCGCCCGCCAAAACAAACGGTAAATCCGTTGCCGCCCTGGTGCTGGGAATTTTATCGATCGTATCTCCTTATATTGGTCTGATCTTTGGGATTATTGCCATTATTCTCTCCGCGATTTCGCTCAAAGAGATCCGCAACCGTAATGAACAAGGCAAAGGGATGGCTATTGCCGGGCTGGTCTGCGGAATTGTTGGCACTATTATTTATGCGGTTATTATTGCTATCGTCGTTGTTGCAATTATTTTCTTTAATGACTATGATGGCGGCATTAATTCGTTCAACAGCTTCAACAACATCTAACCTGCCCTATAAATCCTTATATTTTGAACATAAAAAGGAAGCAGACACCGGTTTCGAAACCTGGTATCTACTTCCTTTTTATGTTGCAGTATAGGCGGGGTGATTATTGCGGCGGCGTTCCTTTGCTCATCAGAATATTGATATTCTGCTGCTGGCGATACTCGGTAGGGGTTAACTGGTACCGTTTGCGGAACATCTGGGTGAAATGCTTCATGTCCTGATACCCCACACGCTCGGCGATCTCAGCCAGTTTCAATTTCGGATTAAGCAATAACAGCTTGGCCTGCTCCAGCCGCAGCGAAGTAACATACTCTTTGTAGCCCTGCCCGGTTTTTTGCTTGAACAGCTGACTGAAATAGGCCGGATTCAGGAAAACTACCGAAGCCATTTTTTCCAAGGACAAGTCTTCATAGAAATGCTCCTTAATATAATGCAGCGCCACATCTATCGCCTTCTCCCCACTCCCCTTCATCGGTTCGAGCTCTAGTGCCTGTGACGCCGAGGCTTCTCTCATCCGTTTGACGACCTGCGGAACAGTATTGAAATCATAACTGAGGCCGGAGTGTATCATTTGAAAAGGGATCTTTAAATAGTGTGTGAGATGCTCCTTGACTTCATCCTGAAACTGCTGAATCGTGGCATCCTCCCGCAGGGTAATGAGTCCAAGCAGACTCTGGCGGTCATAGCTGACAACAAAGCCTCGCCCGTGCAGCTCAATAAGCTCAGACAGCACATTCTCGACAATGAAGTGCTCCAGCCGTATGCTTCTGTCCTCCGCATCCAGCTGCACCATCACCATATAGAAATGCTTATAATCTTCGATGAAGGGCTCAATGTCCAAATTACCGATATCGAGTCCTGAGGCTAAACGCTGAAAGACGCCTTCCCTCAGAAACCGCAGGCTCGCTTTCAGCCGCTCTCCCTGCCGGGAAATATCATTGTCCTGCTCAATTTCAACAGTGAGATTAGTGATGATTTCCAGCAGCTTGCTCTTGCCGATGGGCTTAAGCAGATAATCCCTCGCCCCAAGTCGTACCGCCTCCTGGGCATAGGAGAACTCACTGTGCGCCGAGATCACGACCCATTTTACATAAGGGTACCGGCGCTTGGAGATCTTCATGAATTCAAGTCCGCTCATCCCTGGCATCAAAATATCCGTCAGAACGATGTGAATCCGCTGCTCTTCCATAATCTTGACGGCGTCTTCCGCCTTAGCCGCCACAAATACCTGATGATCCGGACTGATCTGTCCGATGGTTCGCATGATGCCTTCGCGGATTACTCTTTCATCATCGGCTACAAGAATATTCACGTGATGTTGTCTCCTTCCAACCTAATCGGCAGCACAATGGCAACCTGTGTCCCTTCTCCGGGAAAGCTCTGAATGTGCAGGCCATATTCCTCTCCGAACATATGCTGCAGGCGGCGGTGCAGATTCTGCAGTCCAATCCCGCCTTTGCCGCCTTCTTTGGGCCTATCCCCGTTCAGGGACTGAAGCAGGCGCTCCAGCTGACCGGCATTCATTCCATTGCCATTGTCCTCCACAATCAATTGCAGAATAGAACCCTCTTCGCGTGTGTACACCTTCAGAGTACCTTGGCGGCTCAGAGATTCGAGTCCATGCTTGACGGCGTTCTCAATAACAGGCTGCACCGTCATCTTCGGAACACGGATGTTCAGCCAGCGCTCGTCGATATCCATAATAATCTGCAGTCTCCCTTCCAAGCGGATGGAAATGATCTTCAGATAATGACCAATCTGCTCCAGCTCTTCACGCAGGGTAACCTCGGCGGCATCCTCCCACTGGCTGCTGTACCGGAACATGGATGACAGGGACAGCACCAGCTCGCCCAGTTGCTCATTTCCCTCTTCATCCAGCATCCAGTAGATCATGTCCAGTGTATTGTAGAGGAAATGCGGATTGACCTGGGACTGCAGGGCATGCAGCTCTGCATTTTTTTCACTGACAGAAGACAGTTTCACGCGTTCAATCAGCTCTTCAATCCGCCGGACCATCCGGTTAAAGGAAGCTACGAGGATATTAATCTCCTGGTAGGAGGACACATTGACCATTCCCCGGAAGTTCCCGACCTCCACCTGCCTCATTTCGCGGATCAGCTTTTTTAACGGTGAGGAGATCGTCTGAGACACAATAGATGCAATTAATGTCGAAACGATAATCAGAATCGAGATGACAATCAGCAAATAGCGCTTCATTTCTTTCAATTCCACATTGAGATCCTTATCCGGTGTAATACTCATTACCCACCACCCGGAAAAAGACAGCTTGGAGGCCACCACGAGACGTCCCGCTTCCTGCCGGACACTCTGATTCTGGAAACTCTGCAAGGAAGGCAGCGTCCCCATCACTGGAGCCGGGTCTGTTGCTGAGGTCACAAACCGCCCATCCTCTGACATCAAGTACACCTGGCTGTGCGCGCCCAGCTTGAGGTTCTCCAGAGCGTCAAGAACCGGCTGGGGATTCGTCTCGTAGAGAACAATACCGATCGGCTTGTGCTCATTCAGATCATAGATTTGCCGGCCAAAAGCAAACACCGGGCTATCCTCCACCTGGTCGATTAACGAATGCTGATATACGCCGAGCCAGACCATTTTACCGGAAGAGGCTTGAAGCTGTTTGTACCAATTCTGACTGTGGTATTTCGGATCGACGACATTCATATAGTTCCCGTAATTATAAATCTTGCCCTTGTCTGTAATGACATGAATGCCTACCAGATCATCCCGCGAATAAAATATGGAACCGATAATATTGGTGATGGTCTGCTCATTAATGTAGGCTACCGCCGGCTCATCTGTTGTTTCATTAATCAATCGAATCATCTCGAAGTTGTTGCTGAGTGATTTGGACAGAGAATCGTACCCTTTGTAGAGCAGGCTGAACAGCCCGGCGGTCTGGGAGACGTTCTTTTGCGACAAATCACTGATCTTCTCATGCAATTGCACGGTAGTCCGGTTATAGTACAGAAGGCTGACAATAAGCAGAATACTGGACATGCAAAAAAGAAACAGCAAGAACAACCGATGATGGATGGAATGAAAGCCGCTTTTCATAGGACTCTCTCCTTTCAACACCTTGCCCTGCCGTTTCCTATTATAAATCTATCCCATTTTCATTTGCAACGACGATTAGCCTTTAACCGCTCCCGCTACCATACCTTTGGTAATTTTGTTGGACAGGAAGAAGTAGATCAGGATAACCGGCAGCGCACCCATGACCAGGAATGCCCCAATGTTGCCGTAATTTACGGAATATTGGCTGACAAACGTGTATACCCCGAATGGCAATGTTTTTAGCTTCTCGGAGGAAATAAAGGTTGCCGCCAGGATGTATTCATTCCAGATGTTGATAAAGGTCAGGATACATACAGTCATTACCGGCGGAATAGACACCGGAAGAATAATGCTGCGGAAGATCCGGTACACGCTTGCTCCATCAATAAATGCCGATTCCTCAATCTCATGGGGGATATCTCTCATAAACCCGGAGAGGATGAAGACAGCAATCGGTGTGGAGAATGCAACGTAAGGCAGGATCAGCGACAAATGAGTGTTCAGAACGTGAATGTTCTTGAAAATAATCATCAGCGGCAGCAGTGTCGCCTGCATCGGAATCATCATGCCCATCAGGAAGATCGTCATAACGATATTGCCGTATTTCCAGCGGAAACGCGAGATGGCATAAGCCACCATGGAAGCCAGCACGATAACACAAATCATTGTAATGCCGGTAACGAACACACTGTTGGATAAGTATTTCAGATAGCTGCCTGACGTATAGGCTTCACTGTAGTTATGCCATTGAAAGGTTTTGGGGAAAGAGAAAAAACTGCCATCCATAATTTCTTCATTGGTTTTCAATGAATAGAGTAATAACCAGAGTAAAGGATATAACTGGGTCACCACAGGAATTGCGAAAAGAAGATACACGATTCCTTTTTTGAATTTTCGCATGATCGCGCACTCCTTTTCTAATTGAATTTACGTTCAATTCTATTGAATATGGTATTGATAAATCCGGTAAAGACCAGACAGACTACAACCAGGAAGCTGGCAATCGCACTGCCGTATCCATACTTCAAAGACATAAATGAGCTGTTGTACATATGTGTGGAGATAACATCGGTTGCATGAGCCGGACCACCGGCGGTCATAACCATAACCAGATCGAAGGCCTGCAGGGAACCGATAAACGCCAGTACAATCGATATTTTAAAGATCGGGACGATCAGCGGAAGTGTGATGTAGCGATCCGCTTTGAATCCGTCCGCCCCGTCAATTTTGGCCGCTTCATAAAGCTCATCCGGAATATTCTGCACCCCTGTGTACTGAATCAATAGATGGTAGCCGAAGAACTGCCATAGGGATACGAGATACAGAGCGAACATCGCAATTTTGGGCTCGGTCAGCCAGTTGTGTGTCCAGCTGTTCAGTCCCAGAGAAATCAGAACACCGTTGAGCATACCGCCCATGGATGCCGGGTTGTAGATCGTTTTCCACAATTGTCCAATGATAACAACAGAAAGAATAACCGGTGTGAAGTAGATCGAAACCAGTGTGTTTCCTCTTTTGACATAACGGTTAAGCAAAATAGCCATTCCCAGGCAAAGTGGAATTTCCAGCATGGAAGCTACGGCATATAGCAAGGTTCTTCTTACAGACGGCCAAAACACCGGGTCATTGAAGAACATATTTTTGAAATTGCCGAAACCGACAAATGTGGCAGACGTAAGTCCGTCCCATTTCAATAAACCTGTATACAGTGAAACCAGTATGGGTATAAACACAAGGCACACGTACAAGAACAGACACGGCAACACGAAGACGGCTATTGTGCGTGCTGGCACCTTCAGTACTTTCATCTTTCCCGCCTCCTAAACAAGCAGATTCTTTGTCTATAGTAGATGTTATGTTTCATTGATAAATTTCGGTGCGAAGAAGCCAGGTTCAGCTTGCTTCGCACCGAGAGTGAACGATGATTGTGGCTGCTTATTTATTAGCTTCGAATGCGGTTTGATGTTCTTTGGCTACCGCAGCGGAATCCATTTTCTGCACGAACAGGTTCTGGATACTGCTGAGATGCACCTGAGAGGTGGCCGGATTCATCGTGTTGTCAAACGAAAGGTCGCCGCCCTTAACTTGGTTGAACAGACCGGCAATGGTAATCGCCAGATCGGAGTAACCGGCTGCTTTCAAATCGCCGTCAACCTTTTGACCCAAACCTACAGCATTTTTCAATTCAAATTGTTTTTTAGGCAGATTGCTGGCGAAGAAGTTGAGGAAATCTTTGGTTTCCTGCAGGTGCTCACTGTTAGCAGATATTGCGAATGCACTTCCTGGTGCAAGCATGAATTGGTTAGGGTCGCCTTTGCCGTTAACTGTAGGGAATTGGAATGCTCCTACTTTACCAGCTACGGACGAAGCATCCACTGCGCCTGTTTCCCAAGATCCGATAACCCACATAGCCGCTTTACCGGATTTGAAGATGTTACCGCCGGCATTGGCGTCGATGGAAGTTGCGCCGTCAGGGAACGCGCCTGCTTGAACCAACTGTTGGAAAGCATCTACTGCTTCTACGAAAGCAGGATCTTCAAAGGTTTTCTTGCCATCCATTACGTCCTGCAGGAAGCCGGGGCCGCCGTTGGTGCGAAGCAGGATATTCATGAACAAGAAGGAGCCTGTCCAGGAATCTTTTTCACCGATTGCCAGTGGGGTAATGCCCTTATCCTTGAGGATCTTTACATCTTTAAGCATTTCTTCAAAGGTAGTTGGTGTTTTAGCGATACCAGCCTTTGCGAATAAATCTTTGTTGTAATAAACCACTTCGATGTTATTACCATCCGGCAGCGCGTATACATTGCCATTAAAACTGTAGTAGTCCAGCAGCCCCGATTGATATGTGTCTTTGAGTCCGTTCTGGTCCAGCATATCGTTCAGCGGAGCGAACAGTCCGGCATCTACAAACGGTTTCATTTGTGCAGCCGGGTTCACGATGGTGATATCCGGAACCTCTTTGGAAGCCGCTTGGGTTTTGAGCTTCACCTTTTGCTGGTCCGTGTTCAGCGTGTCCAGTTCAATCTTGATATTTGGATGTTCCTTTTCGTACTGATCCTTCAGCTCATGCACCATTTTGTAGGACGGTGTGGTTGGATCGGGATAAATGTTCTGGAAGGTGATGGTTACCTTCTTGTCACTCTTCGTTGTATTTGTTGCTGTTCCGCTGTTGGTGCTGTCAGGTGCTGTACTTGCCGCTGCGTTATTCTTGCTGTTGTCGTTCGAGTTGCCGCATGCCGCAACGCTTAAAGCCATTGCTGCTGTTAGTGCGACGGTGAATGTTGTCTTCATTTGTCTGTTGACCATGAATCAATGCCCCCTGTGTTCGTGATAGGTTTATTATCTTCTGATTAAGCGCTTCCAACAAGGTGGGAACTGCAGAAATAAGGTTTGTTTTTTCTAGGTATACCAAAAAAATACTCCTGTGCTCAGCAGCAGGAGTATTTGAAATTTCAAATCTATTCATTAACAGGCCTTGATATATATAGCATGGACAGACCTTCTTGCTGATTCAGCACGTTTTCTTTATTCCGTTCTCCCCCACTGTTTCAGCACCTCTACCAGCCCCGGAACATCCAGCCCATCGAGCGAAAAAGCTTTTCGCAGCAGGTCATGCGGAATGAATTCATCGTATTTGCCAAGGTACGGTGCTTCATCTGGTCCCAGTAGAGCGATCGGATTGGATGCAGTGGTGGCCTCCGCGATAATCTCCTGCTCCAGCGTCTCAGCATCTGTTTTTCCGGCAACAACCATATAATAAGGCTCCATGGGGGTTACCGAACGTAATCCCAGCGGGCCTTTGAGATTATTCTTCAGCAGCCGTTCCAGGGTACGGAACTGCCGGCTTCCGGCCCAAGGGAGAATGAACATCGAATCTCCGCCTGCAGGAAGCACAGAATGCTTGAGCAGTCCGCTCTCCTTGGCCAGGCGGCGGGCCCGTTCCAGTCTTGCGGCCGCACTGGGTGCCAGATAGGGGTACAGCACCGTAGCTCCCAGTACTTCACGAATCTTAGTCATAATGCGGGTATGCACATCCCCGCCCGCGCCTAGCCATAAGGTATCGACCTTACCGCGCGAGCCTTTGACATACACGGCCTTATGCCGGTTGTCTACCTCTTCAACCTTCCAGAGCTTGCCCGCAAGTGTGAAGCAGTATCCTGGCGGCGGCACTGTGGTAATCGAACCGATCTCCTCAGTGCCGTTATAGACCACATGCTCCTCGTCGTCTTTGAATACGGCATAGAACCGGAAGTTATTGACGATCTTCTCCCCCGCCAGCCCGATCAGCAGACTGCCCTCATCCATGGACTGAATATGACCCATGCCGATCATATATTCCATGAACGCATCATAATCGGAAGGCTCAATGCTGCTGAATGAAGGCAGGCTAAGCACTGCTGCCTTTAGATCCTCCGGCTCGGCTTCGCCCATACTCTTCAGTATGCTCATCGTCTGATGGTAGAGCAGCCCGACAGGAAGCTGCCGCACGACCAGCGGCTCGACCCACTTCTCGCGCACATAGAGTTCGATGACCGCGATAGCCCTCAGCAGCGTCCACGGCATTCGTGCAGGAAGCTGCGCCTCCTCGTCCTCTTCCTCCGGTGTGACGAAGATCATCTCCGAGGCAGCGTCTCCCCTTCGCCCGGAACGGCCCAGCCGCTGCACGAAGCTGGCGCAGCTGTAGGGCGCACCAAGCTGCAGTACGCGCTCCAGCTCCCCAAGGTCAATGCCGAGCTCCAGCGTCAGCGTAGCTGCCGCCACCGCCGGACCACTTCCCTGACGGAGCGCAGCCTCCGTCTCTTCACGCAGCATCGCGGAGATACTTCCGTGATGTACATGGAACACATCGCGCTCCCCCCGCTTCGCCGCAAGCCGCCGCATCTCCAGGATCGCCTCCTCAGCATCGGAGCGGCTGTTCGTGAAGATAAGCGCCTTCTTCGAATGTGTATGATCATAGATGAAACCATAATACGCCTGGCGCGCCCGCTCCAGATGTTCGGCCTGTACCTCGTCCCGTGCATCCGGGAAGGAAAAATGTTCTACGCTGAGGCGCAGCTTGCGCCCGCCCTGCGGTGCGGAGACCTCCACACTGTCGCGGGTACCGGCAGCCAGCCATTCCGTTACGGATGCGTAGTCGCTAAGTGTGGCAGATAGACCGATCCGCCGCGGGTGGCAGCCCGCCATCCGGTTGATCCGGGCAAGCTGGCTGAGCACCTGGATACCGCGGTCCGCCCCCATGAAGGCATGCACTTCATCGACTATAATGAAGCGAAGATCATGGAACAGCGCTGGAATGGCGTTGGGGCGGTTCATAAGCAGCCCCTCCAGGGATTCCGGTGTAATCTGCAGGACTCCGGAGGGGTTCTGCATCAGCTTCGTCTTGTCTGCCTGCGGTACATCCCCATGCCAGTGCCAGACGGGAATATTCCCTTCGCGCAGCAAATCATTCAGCCGGGTGAACTGGTCATTGATCAGCGCCTTAAGCGGCGCTATGTAGAGAATACCCACCGAAGCTGAAGGATCTTCATACAGCTGGGTAAGCGCCGGGAAGAATGCCGCTTCCGTCTTGCCGGAAGCTGTGCCAGAGGCTATCAGCAGATGATGCGTTGTATCGAACAGGACGCGGCAGGCGTCCACCTGGGCCTCACGTAGTGTTTCCCAGCGGTTCTTATAGATAAACTCCTTAATAAACGGAGCAAGCCTGTAAAATGGATTATCGCTCATAGGTCAAACTCCGCCAGAAATCCGTCCAGCTCGTTCGTCTCTGTTTCAGCAGGCTTTACCGTCCGCTCACCAACAAGCTTCTCGAACGATATTTCCGGATGCTGGTGCAACGTATGCAGCAGGTCCATGAAATCGCGCACCACCTCGCGTGCGGTGAGCAGCTCTTCCGCACCGAGACGGCCTACGGCTTCTTCCATGAAATATACGAGCTGCTCCTGCGTAAGCTTGGCCTCATAACCGTAGTGAAGAGCGTGAATATCCCGCAGCTTTTGCAGCAGCACCAGAATTTCCTCGTGAGAGAGCATATCCAGTGATATAATCGGCCCGGTAAAATTATTAAGACCCGTCCCGCCATAACGTCCGGCTACAAGCCTTGACCGCAGCGCTTCATAACTGAACAGCCCGCGGCGTCCGTCTTCGACGAATTGCGGTGTCCCTCCAATAAAGATCCCCAGCCGCTCCGCCTTGCCCTGCATAGTATCGTTGAACATGGTCAACAACTTCTCATAATTGCTCTGGCGCGAAATACTGTTGGTGATCTTATATAAGTTAACCCCTTCATCAATAAACAGCAGCAACCCTTGATACCCGATGGCACCCGTGAATTCCGCCCATAACTTCATATAATCATACCAGTTGTCATCGTCGATAATGACACCTACACCAAGCGCCTTGCGCGCTTCGGTACGGGTGGCGAACTCGCCGCGCAGCCAGCGCAGGGAATCCTGCTTGAGCTCATCATCGGCAAGCTTATGGCCGTTCCAGTAAGCGGCTAACACCTTGGCAAAATCAAAACCGTGTACGAGCCCGCGCATTTCCGAAGCCACGGAATAGATTCTTTGTTCCACCTCTTCACCGAGCTGCGGGGCGTCCGGGCCATAGCCCTTCTCCTGCATCACGGCTTGCTGCAGGGTAACGATCCACTTCTGGAGGATCATCTCCAGTGCTCCGCCGTCCGGGCGTGTTCGTGTGGACAGGTGGCTCATCAGCTCTTTATATGTAGCTAGGCCCTGCCCTTTGGTTCCTACCAGACGCCTTTCCGGGGACAGGTCGGCGTCCGCCACTACAAAGTCCCGGTCCATGGCGTAGTTGCGGATAATTTGCAGCAGGAAGCTTTTGCCGCTGCCGAATTTACCGGTAATCAACTTGAAGGCTGCGCCGCCTTCGGCAATATTATCCATATCACGGAGTATGGCCTCGACCTCGGGCCGGCGGCCAACCGCGATATGCTCCAGACCAATACGCGGAACAACACCCGCTGTCAGCGAGTTCATCAGCGCAGTGGTCATTCGTTTTGGTATCTTCAGTACACTCATCAATCATTCACCCCACCCAAGTATGGCAGCAACGGCATAAATTCCTCGTTCAGCTCTTCTCCATCGATCAGCAGATCACCCAGAAGATCCATCGCAGTCTCATTGATTCCATCGAACAGCAGCTCAGTCATCGTTCCACCGGCCGCAGCCAGATTGTTCACCACATTCATTCCTTTACCTTCTGCCAGAGCACGAACGACAGCCCATTCAAGCGGAGTCAGCGCAGCAGCGAACTGCTGTAAGATTGCAGGAGTACCATTACCCGCATCTGGCAGAGCCTCAGCCATAGGGCCACTATCTTCTATAATAAAAGAAGCTTCGGAATCCGCAGAGCGGTTCTCCTCCTCAGACACATGCAATTCCGCGAGTCCCGGCAACTCCTCTTCTGCCTCTGGAAGCCGATCCAACATTAGCTCGTTTTCCTCTACCGTAAGCAGTGTCCGTACGATGTCGGAATCGTTTTGAAGCTGCTTCAGCTTCCGGGGGTCAATGATAACCGCCGGGCCCTTTTCCTTCTGCTCTTCCTTCCGGAATTCACGCTGCAGAAACCGGGTGACCAGGTCTTCCATGTCGGCATCAACCTTCACATCCTTTAACCTGCCCCGGTAGCCCAGCAGCGCGCGCAGCTTATTCTCCGTCAGCCGGAACAGCCTGGTGATCAGACTGCGTAGTGGAGGAGATTTACTGATCCGCACCACTGGCACCAGTACAGAATAGCCGTATAACGAGATGTCGTACACTGCACTACGAAACAGATAACGTTCCCGCACTACTGCCGGGCCCGGAGGGAACATTCCGATCAGATTAGAGCCATGCTTGCGGGCTACGTATGCATCAATCAGCGCAACCACCAGCGGGATATAACGTTCTGCCGCCGCCTTGCCTTCACCTGCATAAAATTTCGATTTGCTCATATCGTAATCCGACATGACGGTCAATACTTCAAAAGACAACTGCTCCGGTGCAGAGGTCAAACAGCGCATCAGCTCAAGCTCCGCCAGATCACCGGCAAGACCGCGCGAACGGGAGACTATACCCGTCAGCGGGACCTCCAGATGATGCACAAATGAGAAATCCGCAATCCATCCGCCCAGGTATTGATCCAGTCTTTTATATTGATCCCGGTAAGCTTCCCATAACAGATTCAGCTGCCGGTATCCTTCCTGAGGCTCGTCCCAGCCCACACCATTAATCAGCTCGTAGACATGCAGAAAGATATAGGACAGATCCGTCTTTGGATACCTGCCCTGTCTGACCTCATCCCGCCAAAAGAAATACCATCTGCTCTGCGCTCCGGTCATGTGCCCATAGGTCGGCCAGTAGCTTTTGAAAGGAACAAACAGTGCTGCTGCTTCCTTGTGATCCGCAAGTTCCCTGGCCCGGACAACAAACTGGCTCTCTGTTGTAGTTACCGGTTCTTGAGTTTCTTCCATATCCCATAGCTGAAGCTGTACTGTTGACTCCTTCGGAGTCTTTTTCTTGGGCATGACCGCTGGTACCTTGTGAACCCTGGCCTCTGCTGAAGCACGTGGAGGAATCGGCACATTCTGCTCTGTGCTCTCCCACACCAGTTCTGTAAAATGCGGCTCTTTCCCGTCTCTTCTCAACTCTCCCACCCCCATTCCGGTCTTACGAAAAAACGGTCCTGTTCACAGAAGTGAAGGAACCGTTTGTGTTCTTCTGGTATGAAGTAACGCTGTCTGCATCTTACTATTAATATTAGCATTCTTGACGGACGAACATCAAGCCTGCCACTGAAGAATTGGGACTAACTGAGCTCCATTCCTTTGGTCTCTTTGCCGAGGAACAGTACCGCTAACGCACCGATGATAATGGTCCCGAAAAAGATCATGAATATCGATCCGATCCCTACTTCATTGCCAACCATGACTCCCACCAGCGTGGGTGCGATAATCCCGCCGATCCGGCCAAAGGAAGTCGCAAGTCCTGCCCCCGTTGAGCGGATGGCTGTCGGGTACAGCTCCGGTGTGTAAGCGTACATCCCGCCCCATGCGCCCAGATTGAAGAACGACAGGCAGATCCCGGCAGCCATCAGCATGCCCTCGGTATTTGAATTTCCGAACCACGCAGCACTGACCGCTGTGAGCAGAAGATAAATCACAAGCACAAACTTGCGGCCGAATTTCTCGATGAAATAAGCTGCTGTGAAATATCCCGGCAGCTGTGCCAGCGTCATAATCAGTACATACTCAAAGCTTCTGACCAGACTGAAGCCTTTGATTACCATGACCGTAGGCAGCCATAGAAACATGCCGTAATAGGAAAAAACAACCGTGAACCACAAAATCCAAAGCATGATCGTCGAACGCCGGTATTCCCCGGACCAGACGGTGGCAATGCGGCTCCGCAAGGGTACAGGAGCTTTCTTTTGGATCTCTGCAAATCGTGGAGAGTCATCAATCGCCCGACGCAAGTACAATGCATAAAGGGCAGGTACGGCACCAATAGCAAAAGCCACTCTCCAACCGTAATCCGGAATCACGAAATAAGCGATTAACGCCGAGACGATCCATCCGACCGCCCAAAAGCTCTCCAACAGGACTACCGCCCGGCCTCTTTCCTTCGCAGGCATACTTTCCGAGACCAGAGTTGAGGCTACAGGCAGTTCTCCGCCAAGTCCAAATCCGGCGATAAAACGCAGCACACACAGCATGGCATACCCGGCGGCAAAAGCCGATAATCCACTGGCCAGTGAGAAAATAAGAAGTGTCCACAGCAGTACCGATTTACGTCCGAAACGGTCAGCCAGAATACCTGCAGCCGCCGCGCCCACTGCCATACCTATAGAATTGATGCTCGTCAAATATCCGATTTTTTCCGGTCCGAGGCCCCATTCCTTGGCAAGTGCCGCCACCACAAAAGAAATCATCCCCACATCCATCGCATCAAACATCCAGCTAAGGCCCGCACTGAACAGCAGTTTCCTTTGCTTCGGATTTTGCAGTAACGACATATTATTTAGCATTGTGCACCTCTTCCCTAACTCCGACTAATCAACCTGGTATTTATTGCTTGTTTCACTTACACATTCTAAGATTGGCGGGTTCAAAAATCAAGGAATAGCGCTGCGTTGCAGTATTGCCGGGCCAATGCCTGGAAATAGCAGGTCTGTACGGAGATGGCGGCAATCATTAGCATATTCCGTACGGCATGCCGCTGGGACCTTGTTAAATGGTTCAAACGCTGCATCATATGATCGAGCGATACCTTAAGCACCCTGTCCGCCTTAGAGGAGAACTCCTGCTGCGCGTTGCGGTCGGCGATCCCCTGGATAGGCATCACAGGACTGCTCTTAATTTCCTCAAACAACTCCGCATAGGCATGATATAGCTGTGCGGGTTCAACCAGATCATCATCGTCCCGATCCGGGGCGAGAAAGAGCATCCGGAACAGCTGGCGGATACTCTCGAAATCAAGCGCTGCTTTCAGGTCATCGATCATTAATAGAAGCGCCGCCTGATTAACGGAATATTTTTTGCCCTCCCTGGGCGAGCCCAGGTATTCTTTGAAATCGCGTTTCACCCAGTTCTGCATAGAAGTGGCAGATAGTGTAGAATACTCAATCAGGTGGCCCAGTGTGGCGATTTCTCCAAGGGACAGCCCCTTTACATTTCCGCCTTTGATCAGCTTTTGCAGAATGGGAGGAATCTCCGTGGACAGAAAAGCCGGGAGCGAAGCCCCCTTTTCCACCTCTTCATGATGAAATTTTGACCAGGCAGCCTGCAAAATATGCAATGGCTTCCGTTCCACAGCCCCGTGCAGGGACAGCAGCAATTCCGACATCTCAATCCGTGTGAGTGTAAAAGCTTCCATATATGGCACCCCTTCGCCATTTGATTTTCTATTGAAAAGTTCGTACAATGAGTTCATATGAACTCATAATATGAGTATAACCTATTTTAACGACGAGAGGGATGGTAAAGATTTTATGGGTATAGGACTTAGTTTGACGCTTGTGGCAATTTTGATCATTTTAACCGCATTTTTTGTAGCGACGGAATTTGCATTAGTACGGCTGAGAGGCAGCCAGATTAGCCAGATGGTGCTGGAGGGCAAGAAGAATGCCCTGGCGGTACAACGGGTTGCAGCTAACCTGGACGGCTATTTATCGGCTTGCCAGCTGGGGATCACGATTACGGCACTGGGCATCGGGGCTTTGGCGGAACCTGCGTTTGAGCAGCTTCTGATTCCATTGTTCGATCTTGGCAATATCAGCCACAGTGTGAGTGAGCCCATTGCTTTTGCACTGGCATTCATTATTGCCACATTCCTGCATGTCGTAGTCGGTGAGCTTGCTCCGAAGACGGCCGCTATCAATATTCCGGAGAAAATCGGTCAAATCACCTCACCGCTGATTATTTGGTTCTACAAAGTTTTGTACCCGCTCATTTGGCTGATGAACGGTTCCGCCAACCTGCTTGTCCGTATGTTCGGGATGAAGCCGGCAAGCGAGCATGGAGATGCGCATAGTGAAGATGAGATTCGTCTGATTCTCTCCGAGAGCTATGAGAGCGGTAAAATCAACAAAGCCGAATATGGCTATGTAAACCGGATCTTCACCTTCGATGAAATGCTGGCCAAAGAGATCATGGTGCCCCGGACAGACATGGTTTGCCTGTTCACCGACCATTCCCTGAAAGAGAACTTAGAAATCATCCGTAAGGAGCAATACACCCGTTTTCCGGTGGCTGACGGAAGTAAAGACAACATCATCGGAATGATCAATACCAAACAGCTTTATCTACAATACGACAACAATCCCGACTTCGATTTCAAAGGCTTGATTTTACCGCTTCTAACCGTGTCTGAAGTTACTCCAGTGAAAACCTTGCTGACCCGTATGCAAAAAGAGCGTGTGCATATCGCCCTGCTGCTTGATGAATACGGCGGAACCTCCGGTCTGATTACCATCGAAGATATTCTCGAAGAGATTGTTGGTGAGATCCGCGATGAATTCGACGGTGACGAACGCCGCAATATCGAGAAGCTGAGTGATTTCCATTATTTATTCGACGGCAATGTCTCTGTCCTGGAAATTAAGGAACTGACAGGTCTTGATCTGCATGACGATGAGGTAACCACGATCGGAGGATGGCTCTACAGTCATCTGGAGGAACCTGCAGTTGGTAAAAGCGTGACCCATGAACATGTCAAGCTTACCGTCCTTGAAATGAACCGGCACCGGATTCGTAAAGTTGAGATTGAAATCGGACAGCCCGGATCGGAAAATCAATATGTATAACCGGAATAATTAAACACATTAAATATAGCAAAAGGCGCTCCGGTCTGGAGCGCCTTTTCGTGTGAAGAACAGCCAACGGAACAGAGTTATCGGAAGTGCTCTGTTA